>JAHFBI010000099.1 GCA_023250095.1 Candidatus Melainabacteria bacterium | reverse complement strand
TCCTTTTCACGGTCTTCTCTCTCCCTCCTGAACCTCTCCAACTCTCGGGGATGCCACCTTTCCAGGTACCCGTCACCGTACTCCTTAACCTTGTCGATGTCCTTTAGATCAATGCGGACATCGCTGCCATTGCTGTCCTTGCCTAACACGACCACGTGTATGTGGTGGTGCTCCGTGTTGTTGTGCTCGACTGCAAACCACTTCAAATCCCGGCCCATGTCTCGGCCCAGGTTCTCCATCACTTCCCGCGTAAAGGCTTTCTTGTCTGCCGGGTTTATCTCCGGCGCCAACGTCAATTTGTGTACGATTACCCGGCTGCCGCCCAATTCCTTGATCGCTTCTCGCATCTCTCGCGCGTCAACGTCATCGCGCTCGTTGAACATTTCCCGACCGCCTTTCTCTCGCCTTACCGTATGGTCGCTTCTCTCCCTCCGGTAAGGGCGTCGCTCCGCTCCGGTGCCGCTGTTTGCACTTTCGTATACGCCACGCCTATCGGCTTATATCATTCTGCGTCTGTGCCGGTACGTTCTGTAAACACGCCAACCTGTGGCGTTTATTGGCACCGCACGCTTTCTGATCGGTTGCACCACAAATGGTGACCACATCGCCAAAAGGCGCTTAGCAGGCGTGTCTACGTTTAGGCGGTCCTCTTATATCGCCGTATACCAACATCCGTAAAAACTTGCTATACGGACTGTTTACACGTATACACGCGTCTCTAACCGGCAGCACTTGATAGCGGCAAAACCCGAAAACGCCAATACATGACTGTCGACAGGCGCTATCAAAACCAGGGCGTTCATAGCGGAAAGTCCCGAGAGGCTGAATCAGCGAGCTGTTAACACCTCTATGAGCCAAGAGGTTGACAGGAGGATAACACGTGGTTACAGCCATAAGCCCCGCCTGGCTCGGAAGTATCGCACACCTGCCAGGCAGCTCGTTGCAGCTCGGTCCTAAGCCCCCCGCACCATCTGCCGCTCTGCCGGAATACCAGCGAACCGGGGCCCCGGCGTCAAGGCTTGCGACGCAGGAGCAACCCGCAGGGCTTGGTCTTGATGCTGGGGGTTCGCTGGTATTCCGGAAACCGTCGTCAACGATCTATGCTGGGAACTGGGAATTACGCGGCAAACTCTCTATCGGTATGTCAGTCCAGCAGGCGAGATCAGAGCTGATGGAAAGAAACTCCTGAAAAAGCGCTAGCCGACCTTATTATCGAGTGCTGTCAAGCAGGAAATGGCCCATTTTTACGTGAATCGTTGCCAACCCTCGTCTGGGGTTTTCACTGATCTGCCCACAGTGAAAGACGTGGTCACGAACTGGCGAAGCCATGGCTTAATGGATTGGTTGGCTCTTTACTACCCGAGGTAGCCTCATGAACCCAATGAGAGCTTTGCTTATGATGGTATGCCGTGTATCCCCCCGAACCATGTTACTGCTGATCGTGGGACTGGCTGCTGTTATCAGCTTCTGCGTCAGCCTAGAAATCGAGAAAGCCAGGCAGTCCCTGAAAGAAAAGGAACAAGCTCTGGATGCCGAGCAACACCGCAAAGCCCGGGTTGTCATCCTCGATCGCGATGTCTTCGAAGGGGGAGTCATTGCTCTCGATGACTTGACCTGCACGGACGTTCCAGCCGACAGGGCTCCGTCCGATGTCCTGAGCGACCCGACGGCCGCTGTCGGGCGTGTTGCCAAGTTCAGCCTCAATCAAGGCAGTTGCCTTTCCGAGCACGACCTGGCAGCGCCGAAACGCTCGACCGGCTTCCAGTCAAAGCTCCGCCCAGGTTTCCGGGCCGTGACTTTTGCCGTAGACACAACTACAGGCGTGGGAGGATTTGTCTGCCCTGACAGCTATGTGGACATCATTGCTCAGGTCGGCAACGGTCCTTCCACCAGAGCCAATCCAATCCTGTCTGACGTGCAGGTCGTAGCAGTAGGCACCACTTTCTGCAAAGTCCCCGGGCAAGCCACAGCGCAGCCAGTCAGCTCAGTGACCGTAGCCGTACCGCCTAAAGATGCCGGCAAGCTGATCAACGCCATATCAGCCGGACGCCTCTATCTCACCTTGCGCAACGACCTCGACCACACTCCAGTGGCTGTCGGCGACGTCCAGTCACTCTTTGACAAGCCGAGCGAGCCGAAAGCGGATATCGCGCTGGCACCGCTGCCGCCGCCACTTATGGTGCCGGCTATTGCTCCTGCCACCAGGCAGGTAAGCCAGATGGTCATCCCCACGCCGCCTGCCCCGCATGAGATCGAAGTCTGGTCCGGCACAAAAAAAGACGTGGCCACAGTCGCCCCGCAATGACAAATACACGGCGTAAAGAAAGCGCGCTCCAGATAAAAATTGGCTTGTCCGGCGCAAGGAGGCAGCTGGGGAGCGTAGGAGGGAAAAAACCTGCCGAAAATGAGACCACTCAAGAATCGACAGCAAGCAAGTGAGCCAGCCAGGCTCACGCCCCTGCCAGGCATTGCCGAGGGAAGGGAAAGACAAATTGTGGGTCCAGCCAAGACAAGTCCCTGAGCCAGACATGTTGCGATGGATCAACTAACAAGCAGGCAGGCCGGAGATTTCTCCCTGGTCTGCCTGTTTGTTCTCGGATTGCAACTCCGTCTGAATCCGCATCCAAGCGGATTACAGCAGCTTTATCTCCACTTCTTTCAAGTCAAAACGGACCTGACGAAGATTCGAATAAGTGTCGTTCAGCGTGCGGCTGAGGTCATCGATGCGAGGCGAGAGATTCCCGTCGTTGCGTCTGTTGAGATCGTCAATCTGTTGATTGAGATCGTCATAGCGGCGGAGCAGGTCTCTTTCGCGGACAATCAAATTTTCGCGCTGCGCTTGCAGCTTGCCGATGACTCCTCGGTCTAAGACTATAGCCTCGGCTGACGGCGCTTGTATCGTGGAGAAAGCGACTGTAAGAATCGCTATCATCATCGATATTCGGTTTGTCAGTGTGTTGTTGCTACGCATAACCTTTTTTCCTCGGGTCACGCATATAGACTAACAATTAAATTGGTATTGCAAAAGTGCCACTTTTGTGATTTACTACCAGTCCACTTTGGACTGAGGGAAATATGGATTTTCCAGTAACTCTTGATAGCCAATCTAATATACCTTTGCACCGCCAGTTATACGACGAAATCAGGCGGGCCATACTTTCTGGACGCCTGGCCCGAGGCAAGAGGGTGCCTTCCACAAGGGCCCTGGCAGAATCACTTGGCATCTCCCGAGCCACAGTCACTATGAGTTACGAATACCTCCTGAGCGAGGGTTATCTGGAAGCTACGACCGGCTCCGGCACATACGTCTGCCGGCAGCTGCCAGACGAATTGCTCAGAGTAAAGACAACAGCCCGAAACAAAGAAAGCAGGGCAGCGGGGCAGCCTTCAACAAGAAAAGCCAATTTCAAGAAGCTCTCCAGATATGGCGTTAATCTCAAAGATCGTGAATGGCTGGCTTACAGAGGGGATGAGCCTGAAATTCAATTTTCATTCGGGCGCCCGGACTGGGCTGAATTTCCTTCCCGGCAGTGGTTGCAGCTCTTGAACCAGCACTTCAAGGAAGGGGCGCTCTGGCAGCTGGACTGCCCAAGCAAAGCCCAGGGCTTCCTGCCTCTGCGCCAGGCAATCGCCAGCTACCTCGCCCGTGCCCGCGCCGTCACCTGCAGCGCCGAGCAAATAATTATCGTCAACGGCTCGCAACAAGCCATCGATCTCGTCTGCCGGGTGATTGTAGACCGTGGCGATGCAGTCGGCATCGAAGAGCCCGGCTATATAGGCGCCAGAAAAGCCCTGGAGGCGCAAGGCGCTCAGCTCGTGCCCTTGAAGGTGGATGCCTCCGGTCTGACTGTGGAACCTTTGAAAGATCCGGCCCTAGCGCAGCTCAAGCTCGTCTATGTCACTCCTTCCCACCAGTTCCCGACAGGAGTGGTTCTTTCCTTGCCCAGACGGCTTGAGCTGCTTGACTGGGCGGAGCGCACCGGGACATTCATAATCGAAGACGACTACGACAGCGAATACCGTTATAAAGGGCGGCCGGTGCCTGCTCTGGCAGGGCTCGAGCACCATGATACGGTCATCTACATGGGCACATTCTCCAAAGTGCTCCTGCCGGCGCTTCGCCTGGGATACCTTGTAGTACCTCCGTCTTTAATCGAGGTCTTCAAACGTGCCAAGTGGCTTTGCGATCGGCATTCGCCCCTTCTGGAGCAGATGGCGCTGGCCGACTTTATCAAGGGTGGGCATCTCGAGAGGCACACACGCAAGATGCGCGCCCTTTACGAACAACGCCGCAAAACGGTAATCGATGCGCTCAAAGCGTCCTTTCGCGACAATGTGTCCATTTACGGCGACAACGCCGGAATAAATGTCCTGATTCGCTTCCACAACTGCCCTGCCGACAATGAGGTCGTGGAGCATGCGCGTGCCCTGGGAGTCGGCATCGTCCCTACCCGTCACTTTTATCTGGGAGACAGCCCACGGGGAGAATTTCTCCTTAACTACGGCGGACTGACAGACGAAGAAATAAAGGAAGGCGTAAAACGTCTGGAGAAATGTATATATCCTGACTGATTTCTGGCTTCGCCCTAGTCTGTTTGCCTATCGCAATCTCTGTCGTAATCTCTCCTAGTCCCTGTATTAGTCATTGTCTTAGCCTCTTTTTCTTTTTCTGAATCTCATTGCCGCTGGCGAAACTATGCACAATTGCACAGCCAGGCGCGCACGTATCCCCATATTTTTCCTTGCTCCCCTGCTCTAATCTATAAGAGTCAGCAATACGCCGACAAAAACCGAACCCTGATAGCCAGCCCAGAAAGCCCCCGGAGTAAAACCCGGGGGTTTTCGTCTGAGCTTTTCTTGCCTTCCTTACCAGTCAACGATTTTCCCAGCCGGCAATATGGGCCATCAGGAGCCACCAGGCATAAGCAAGGCGCTGGCGTCCCGCTGGGCTGCTGGGGTGCCCGCCGTCTAGGCTGTATTCAGGACACAGCGCCGGTCCGAATTGATTGCCTGATTCCCGTCCTCCTGAATCATGAGACTCGATGTCAGCCAGATCAAACAAGACCTTTCCTCTTTGCCGGCAGAACTGGCGGACATTGTCGTTAAAGGCTTGCCGGGCAGAGTTGTTCTGGTTGCACACAAGAGGGCACGTGCACCATATGATGCGCGTATGCGGATAGGTGCGCTCAAGCTCTTCCATAGTCCGGCAGTAGCGGTTAGATAGAAAATCGGTATTCGTCTGCGGGTTTATGTCCACAAAGCAAATCTTCATCATTGCCGCATCGACAGCCTTGCCACGGCACCAGTCAAGATGGGCGGCAAAGTCATCGATCTTGCTTACAGGATCGCCGTTGCGTCCTACAGGAAAGTCCACTATCCCGTGCTGCGCGGCGAAGCAGGACGGATTGCCGCCGTGCGCGATTGTGAGTGCGTAATACTGAGGCGACTGCTGCGCCAGTTCTGCCAGTCCACTGAGCAGATTGTTTCCCACTGACTGGTGACCGAAATAAAAATTGAGATTTCTCGCCCTGTCGAGCCAGGATTGCGGGATTCCCGCCGTCGACTGCAGGGCGCAATGATCGACAATGAGGCTGCGGCTCTGCTGTCCCAGCACACAGGGCGAACCTGCAAGGAAAGCAAAGACCGCCAGAAGCGAGACTATTTCACGAAACAGTTTTTGCATGTAGAAGCTCCTGAAAGAAGTCATCTCGCCGATACGCAGCCAAGGTTGCAAAGACAACATTTTTCGAACTTACAAGGAAGTCCGTGAGGAAAGTGTGAGGACAAAAAGGAATGTGAAGGAGAGCCCGGCAATCAGGGACAGCAGACTTTTTCCAGAATCCGGTACATCGTCACCACGCCGCCGTTGAAAACATCGACAGGAATTCTCTCGTCCTTGCCGTGCATGGTCACCAGGTGCTTTTCATCTACCCTGAACGGCAGCAGCCCATAAGCAATTATCCCCAGATCGCGGAACCAGTGCGAATCAGTGAACCAGGGCACCACGACCGGTACCACAGGCGCCGCCGGGCTCTCAGAGCCGGCGACCTCCTGAATCGCTTTGAAGCAGTCGGTATCATAGGGAGAAGCTCCCGTGTGCACCCAATCGAGCACGGAGACCTCAATTGATGGATCATTCATCAGACGCCTGATTTCTGCGATGAAATCTTCTTGCGTAACGTCGGGAACCAGTCGGCAATCAAGTTCGGCACTAGCTTCAGCTGGAATAACATTTGTCTTGTAGCCGGCTTTCAGGACTGTGAGTGAGACGGTATTGCGCAACATGGACGACTTCAATTTGTCCTGAAGAATCAGCTGAAAGATCTCCGGATTTTTGACGGCAGCCTGCACGTTTTCATACGCAGATTTCAAAAGTCCCGTCTCACACCCGCTCACCGCCTGGAAGTATTGCTGAACGGCGGGCAGCACTCTGGCTTCCGGAGCAGCGTTTATTATCTTGTTGAGAGCTCGGGTGAGACGATTTGTTGCAGAATCAGGCATCGGCATCGATGCGTGCCCGGCGTCACCCCTGGCAGTAAGTTTCAACCAGAGCACTGATTTCTCTGAGACATCCACGCCCCAGTATTTCGGCTTTCCCTGATTGTCCGTGTCGATGAAGAAGCCCTCGTTAAAGAGATATTCAACATCCTTCATCAGATCCTTGTGCTTCTCCACGAACCATCTGGCGCCATAGTCGCCTCCAACCTCTTCGTCCGGAGTAGCAAGAAAAATCACGTCGCGATCGGCAATGCGTCCAGATCTCTTGAGCATAAGCATCGCTTCGAGCTGGGCAATGCCGACACCTTTCATATCGAGGGCGCCGCGCCCCCAGATTTCGCCATCGTGGATCTCACCACAGAAAGGAGGATATTTCCAGTCTTTAGCATCGGCCGGAACAACATCGATATGGTTCAAGAGTACAACAGGTCGCTTCCTTCCGTTTCCTTTCAGCCGAGCGTATACACAAGCTCTCATCCTGGCTGTGTCAAAGAGCGTGGCCTCGATGCCATTCTTTCGCAGAATGCCCGCCAGAAACTCGGCCCCTGCCAACTCATTGCCTGGCGGATTTGTGGTGTCAATCTTGATGTACTGGCTGAGGTATGAGGCAGCCTCGTTGGCTGATTTAGCAAAATCGGCACTGGCGATAACGGCCCGGCTTGCAGCAAGCAGGGCAATCACAGCAAAAGTCAGACAGCCACTGGCGAGTCGAAGAATTTTCATTGCGGATAGCGACCGGTTAGCAAGATATCAGGGATCAAATGCCAGGGAGCTGGCTGGGGAATCGAAGAGTCGAAGAATCGAAGGATTGAAGAATCGAGAATTACGGGAGCTAAGAGTTGCCGAGTCGAGTCCAAATATTATCGCGCAAAACAAAGACACCACCCGATTAACTCGCGGCGGTGTCTTTGTTACTGTCTGGCTGCCCCTTGCGATGGGCTCAGTATTTCCTCACGCTTCAGCCAATCCTTCACGTGGGGCGGACTCACCTGCTACCGTTTCCGATCAGCGCCGACCTGGCGTTTCCACAGAGTCCCTCGGCTCAACGTGCCTGACTTAGAAGCAAGCACTTACCGTTCATGCCAATCAGTCTAGCTCAATCGAGCCAGAAGAAAACTACCCCACAGGACATTTAAGAACAGCTCACTTGGCAATACGCCAAGCCACTCATCGTATGTGGTGGCGCCATGCAACTCGATTAACAAGCGCCGGATCAACTTGTCCTGAAAGACTATCGAGCAAGTATATACAAAAGAACCCCGACAAACATCTAGACGACACCCGAAGAGGCGCAGGGCGATATATCGGCAACTCTTGATTCTCGATTGTGAAAGAGTCCTCATCCGGAGTGCTCCCGTAAAGTTGTCGAAGGCTCCCGTAAGGTTTCCGGAGCTCCCGGGAGTTGCCCGGGGGTCTCATATTCTGATAGGTTATTTCTTAGGTGGGAATAGACAAATAGGCTGTGGAAACGGCAGGCAATATTACAGATCGCAGACGCATCGGCGAATTGCTCATCGACGCTGGGATTTTGCGTCCGGAGGAGCTGCCGATCGGACTTGAGCAAGCCCGCGACCGGTCTTTGAGACTGGGCGAAGTGCTGGTGATGCTGCGCTATGTCAGCGCCGAAGACATGGAGTCGGTCCTCCTGGCCCAGTCCATGCTTGAAGACGGCGTGCTTTCACCACAAGAAGCCGTGGATGCCCTGCGCATCGCTTCCAGCCACCGCATTACCTTTGACAAGGCCCTGTCGCAAGTCGAAGTCAGCCCCCAGGAAACCAAAGAGGACGCTCTGGCGGTGATATGCGCCCTGAGCGCCGATCTGGCGACAGCCGAGTCACGGCACGGGCCGGATGATCGCGAGATTGCGCCGCTGTGCCTGAAGCTGGGAGATGCCCATCTTTCCGAGAAGCAATTTGCAAAAGCTGAAAAGCTATACAGACGTGCCCTGCAGATTTGCGAGCGCAGCTGGGGAGCAAAACATCTCAAAGTAGCCGAATGTCTGGCAAAACTTGCCAACCTGCATTTCTTGCAGCAACAATTCGCTGAAGCCGCCGCCCTGGGCTGGCGGGTGCTGGAAATCCACCAGAGCGTGCGCGGCGCAGACCATCCGGACCTGGCAAAATGCCACCGTTTCCTGGCCCGGGTCAACGAAGCCCAGGGAAATTTCAAAGAAGCAGAGCAATTCTATCTTTCTGCTTTGAAGCTCGAGGAGCGGCTGCTTGGTCCGGATCATCCGGACCATACCGACAGCTTGCGGCAGCTGGCCGCCTTCTGGAAACGGCAGGGGAAGAAGCCCGAGCGCAAGCGCATAGGCGATCTGCTTGTCGATGCCGGTATCGTGCCAGCCTCGGATCTCAAAGAAGCCATTCAGTACACACAATTGACCAACATACCGCTCGGGCAAGCACTTGTTAAATTGAACATGGTCACTGAAGAAGAGCTAAGGCCCGCACTGCAGGCTCAGCTTCTGGTTGGGGATGGCGTTCTGCCAGTGCAGCTGGCTGTTGCCGCACTCAGAAGCTCCGCCTCGAAGAAGATCTCCTTCGAGGATGCCCTTGCCGACCTGGGTTGGGAACCTGACAAATGCACGACGGCGGAGCTGAAAACTTTACTTGCTGCTGCCGAAGAGCTGATGACGGCCGAGCTGGCTCTCGGCGCCGAACACGCCGGTGTCGCCGTGCTTTCCCTAAAGCTCGGAGACAGTTATGTTCTCAACAAGCGATACAGCGAAGCCGAGCCGCTCTTCAAGCGCGCCATAGGAATACTGGAGACGTTTTTTGGTCCCAAAGATCTCGAAGTTGCCTCCGGGCTTTTCAAGCTGGGCAATCTTTACTCGTTGCAAAACAAGTTACTCGATGCCGAGCGCTTGCACTGGCGTGCCCTTGAAATCAAACAGCAGTGCCTGGGGCAACATCACATCGACGTAGCTGACAGCCTAGATCATTTAGCTCAGATCCAGGTCAAGCAGAACAATCCGGAACAGGCTGAACGCCTGTTCCAGTCAGCTCTGTCCATCAAAGAAACCGTGCTCGGGCGCAGTCACCCCCGGGTTCTGGAAAGCCTGGAAGGGCTCTGCGAAATTTACTTTAGCGAACACAAGCTGACTGAAGCAGAAGCAGGTTTGTTGCGCTTGCTCAAAGTCAAACAGAAATGCGTCGGCTCCATGCATCTTGCTCTCGCGCCCATTCTTGAGAAACTTGCCGACATTTATGTCCTGCGGGCGGAGTATTCCAAGGCCGAAACACAGTTCGAGCTGGCTCTGGAAATATGCCAGAGCGCCGGACAGGAAGGCTGGGCACTCATGCCGGACTTGCTGGAGAAATACGCCTTGCTTCTGCGCGCACAAAAACGCGTTGGCGAAGCCGAAAGTCTCGAAACTCGCTCCCAGCTTTTGCGACGGGGGTTCACTCCCTCATGATCGGTTTGCCGCTGGTATTTCAATGCCTATGAACTCAGCAGTGCGCCGCCAGGAACTCATCGGCTTCCTCAAAAGTCATTCCATTTTCAAAGTGCTGGATAAGCGCATACTGGAGGGCATCGGCCCAATCTTTCAGGAAATCGACTGTGGCCCGGGGCACATAGTTTTCCGGCAGGGAGACAGCGCTGATGCCATGTACGTCATCAGGGAAGGCGCTGTCGAGGTCATTCAAGCAGAAGGAGAAGCTCAACCCCGGACTATTGCCTATCTCACAGCCGGTGAATGCTTCGGCGAAATGGCCATCATTCATGAGACCCAGCGCAGCGCCACTATCCGTGTCCCGGAAGAGGCCTCCATAGTGAGATTTCCCAAAGCCGCACTAAAACAGTTGCAAGCTAAGTTCCCTGAGATAACTGGCGCTCTGGCGGAGGTGATCAACAAGAGGCTGTCCGGCACGCTGCCGTTTCTTCCACCAGGCTTGCAGGGCAATCTGGCATTTTTCGACCTACCAACAGTCATTCAAACCGTGGTGGCCACCAGACAATCAGGCGCGCTTCTTCTTTTCGGTCCCTCTGGCAAAGGTGTTGCACAGCTTATCATGAAAAGCGGCTCGATCAGGCGCGCCACATTCCAACATCTGACAGGCGAGAGGGCTCTATACGAACTGCTCAGCCGTGACGAGCCGCTGGATTTTCTTTTCGAACGGCAGGATGTCTCAGGCAAACTGGAAGACAGCGATCTGTGCGGGCGCCTGCCCCACATGCTCTTGATAGAAGGCGCCAGACGGTCTGATGAGTTGCCCAGACTCTTACTTTCGATTGCCTGGCCGGAAGCTACATACCTTCAGAGCACCAGATTGCCTGACTGGACAACACTCGGAGCAGAAAAAAAGAACATCGCCCCCCGACTCTGGCTCCTGATGGAAGTTGGTTGCACCGTCCAAGAAATGTCGCAAAAGCTGCCTTACGACAGATATACTCTGGCGGCAACAATTGAAGAGATGCTCAAGCGTGGCTATATCACAAGAAATGAGAAAGCACCGCCAGGTCAACGGCTGCCTGCCAAAACAGCCCAGTTGCCCCGACCGACCCTGGCACCACCAGTCCCACAACCGAAACTGCGCCAGCAACCCGAGCCCCTGAAACTGGGACAAAGTCCTTCTCCGGTTGTAAGCGCCGTCAACGCCCTCAATGCCGTCACCTTAAACCTGGGGCGTATCCTGGGCAATAATGAAGTGCGCTTTGTCCTCAGCCAGGCGCTCGCCCGAGCAGCAGAAGAATACAGGCATCTTGCCAGCCTGAGGGTCAACCCGGAAATCCCGACGCTGGATTTGAGGGGAGCCTCGGCAGAGTTCTCGCAATCAGAGTCCAACGTCAAAGCGTTAGAATTTCTGGCGCGCACATTTATCGAAATGGCCGCCCGGACACACAAAACTGAGCAATAGGGAGCCGTCATGCAAGTCAAAGATCTCTCAGGCATCGTCCAGCATGCAGACGGCAGGGTGGAGTTGAGTGACTCATCGGCAATTGAGTCCAGCCCTCTCTACAATAAAGACCTGGCTCCAGTGCCGGTTGCCAGGCGCAACTGGAGCACTTACAATTTCGCTGCTTTGTGGACGGGCATGTCGGCTAACATCCCCACTTACATGCTCTCCTCCGGGCTGATTGCCTCTGGCATGAACTGGTGGCAGGCACTTATCACCATTTTGCTCGGCAATGTGATCGTGCTGGCTCCAATCCTGCTCAATTCGCATCCCGGAACAAAATACGGGATCCCTTTCCCTGTTCTTGCCCGAGCCAGTTATGGCACAACCGGCTCTAACGTGCCGGCTCTCATGCGAGCAGTTGTTGCCTGCGGCTGGTTCGGCATACAGGCCTGGATTGGCGGACAAGCCGTCTTTGCTTTCTTCAAAGCTTTGTTTCCTGCCATTGTCAACTCCGGCAATGCCCTAACCCTCATCGGCGGACACTGCCTTGCCGAGTGGCTCTCCTTTCTCCTTTTCTGGTCCTTGAATATATTGATCATATACAGGGGCATGGACCTCCTGAAGAAGGTTCAGGGTATGGCAGCGCCGTTTGTGATGTTGATGACGTTTGCCCTTCTAGTCTGGACGATATCCCGCGCTCACGGACTGGGCTATCTGCTTGCCGATCCATCCAAATTCCACAGTACAGGACAATTCCTGAAAGTCTTCTTTCCTTCACTGACGGCTATGATTGGTTTCTGGGCAACGCTGTCACTTAACATGCCCGATTTCACCCGCTTCGGACACAGCCAGCGCGAGCAGGTCGTCGGGCAAGTGGTAGCCCTGCCGACGGCCATGACAGCCTTTGCAGCAATGGGTGTAATGATAACCTCGGCAGCTGTTGTCCTTTACCCACAGGCACCAATGTCCGAGTTATGGGATCCACTCAAACTTATCGGGCGCTTCGATCAAGCCTGGATCATCGCCATCTCCATGTGCACTGTGGCCGTGGCCACTCTTTCGGTCAACATAGCCGCCAATGTTGTCTCGCCGGCCAATGATTTCGCCAATGCCTTCCCACGCTGGATTGATTTCAAGACAGGCGGGCTGATCACGGGCATCGTCGGGCTGGCGATGCAGCCCTGGAGATTGCTTGCCGATCCCAACGGTTACATTTTCACCTGGTTGTTAGGGTATTCCGGCGGACTCGGCTCGATTGCCGGTGTGATGATCTCCGACTACTGGCTTTTGCGCGGACGGAGCCTAAAGCTCTTAGATCTTTACAAGCCGGCAGGAGCCTATACGTACAGCTGCGGCTGGAACTGGCGGGCGATAGTGGCAACGGCAGCCGGGTGCACGCTTGCCTGGATCGGATTGATTGTGCCGGCGTTGAAATTTCTCTATGATTATGGCTGGTTTATCGGCTTCGGCACTGCAGCTATCGTCCATTTTTCGCTCATGCGCCTGATGCCACCGAATTCAGTGCCACAAACATTGCCCAGTCAGGAGTAACAAACGGTCAGATGAAGAAATATTCCATGCTGCAAGCGCCATTTCTGTGCTTCTTTTCCAGGCCGTTTTATCAGGACGTGGCAAACAACTGGACAGGCGTCGGCTTTGTCTATCTGCTGGCTCTGCTTGCCCTTGCCTGGGGGCTCGTGACAGCGAGAGTTTGCATACCGTTTGCCCAGATAATGAACGAACATGCGCCGAAATACCTTAATCAGCTACCGAAGATCTCGGTCGCCAACGATAAGATTACAATCGACAAGCCAAGCCCGTGGCAGATAAAAGACCCGGACTCAGGAGCCATCCTGGCCATATTCGACACATCCGGCTCACCCAAGGCCGAGCAGGCTGACGCCCCCATCGTAGTCACATCTTCCGAATTTATCATCAAAGGACCAAGCGGCAGTTCGACCAGTGCAAACAGCGGCATCGAGACCACAAGGCGCATTCCGGCTGCCGGCGCCCCGCCTTTTGAAATGGATGCCAGGCAAGCTCTGGAGATGGTGCGACTGATCACAATCGTCGTTCCCTTCGCGGTCTATTTCTTCGGTGGCGGAGTTCTTTTTACAGCACATTTCTTACAAGTGCTTGTCTACGCGGCAATCGGACTGATTTTTGCAGCAATGCTCGACTTCAAACTCCCATACAGCACATCAATGCGGCTCACAGCCATGGCCATCACTCCCAACATATTGTTGAGCACTTTGTTCTCCTTGCTCACACTCAATCTCTGGCCTTTATGGCCTTTCCTGACTGTGGTCATTAGCCTGAGCTATCTCTTTTTTGGATGTAAATGCGCAGCCTCAGTCACTGCTTCTGCCTCCGAGCAATGAGACTGTTATCGGAAGTAATGACTCAGAATCGCCGTAACCAGAGCCGCTGCGAGCAAATTGGCCTCTGCCTCGTTCACAAGCCTTCGCATTGACAATGGTTTTCCCAGGAACAACCATTGTTATCCCCAGACGGAAAATCCCTTTCGGGTGGAATGAAGTAATCAGGGAACCAGCGAGCAGCTGTCGAAATCTTTCAAAGGTTTTGGATCATGAACTCAGTAATTGATGAAGCTCAAAACCGAGCTGATGGTTCGGCCGTGTCATTGGACTATTACCTCCAGTGGTCCTGGCCCGAGCATATAGAAACTGCCTTGCGCCGCCTGTTATGGATCTGCCTGGTAGAAGCCGCCGAAGGGTTTGCAGGCGACCGGGAAGTACCAGGCAGAAGCAATCACACAGGCTACGTACGGTGGCTGATCGCCACGCATCCGGACAGCGCACCGGCTGTACTGGACGCTATGACAGGCAAAGCTACGCCCGAGTTGCTCGAGAGAATTGCCGAAAATCCTCAGACCTGGCCAGTAACTCTGGCACGGCTGGCATGCGAACCTTGCGCTGCAGTCAGAATTGCCGTTGCCGAACACCCCAACACTCCACCAGCTATCCTGCAGATGCTCTCTGCCGACAGCGATCCGGACGTGAGATATCGCCTGTCTGAAAATCCTCTCCTGCCTCAACACGTAAGACAGAACCTCCTGGCAGATGATAATCCATACGTAGCCGCCCGCGCCGCACAAACCGCCCAGCGTCTGGCTCCCTCGGCGATCACCAGGCTGGAGGTCCCTCAGCAGCAGCATGCCAACAGAAACAAGCGAATCGCCAACTGCCGCTAAAGACTGACTGACTGACACACACACACACACACACACACACAGGAGCAAGGACAGGTGTTATCCTGCCCTTGCTCCTTGCGAGTGATTCAGTTAGAAGGAACAGACATGCAGGAGAGATATCTCAAGAAGCATGGTGTCTGCAGCCAGCACCGGACTTGCGCAGTCCTTTGAACTGTCTCTTAAGGCTGGCTTGCCGCAGCTGTTTTTTCTGATCGGCGGTCAGCACATCCAGACTGTCCATGCGCATTGACAGATGCATGTTAGCAAGATCGGCTCGCAGTCCATTAATCTTGTTTTGAAGGTCGTTTGCTTTCTGGCGGTCGAGTGCAGGCTGGGTCATAAGATCTCTGAGTTGGCGT
>JAHFBI010000098.1 GCA_023250095.1 Candidatus Melainabacteria bacterium | reverse complement strand
ACCGGCTGTGATGTTGTTTCCTATGGCTATACCGGCGTTGGAAGCAGCAGCTCCCTGGAGTGTGACTGTCCGAGCAGAAAGAGCCCCGGAAGTTGTGATGAGACCAGTGGATGTGAGCTGGAATATGCCTGTGGCGCCAGCAGATGAGGCGTTGAGCGTGACTGCGCCAGTTTGATTGATGTAAGCGTTGCCGGCGCCGGTTGTGCTGGCCGAGAGAATTGAAGCGGCTGTTTGAATATTGGCGGCAGCTGTGCCAATTGAGCCTGAGCCGGAAGAAAGGGCAATGGTCGGGGCAGTAAGAGTCCCGCCGACCCGTGTAATGGCGCCAGTGCCGTTGGATTGCAAGCTGAGGCTGCCGCCGGTGCCCGTTGCCGTGACATTGGCATTCAGTCTGATTCCGCCGGTGCCGGTGAGGTTAGACACTGTTATTGTGCCGCCGTTTACACCATTGGCGCTGAGCCCGCGGATGCCGTTCGGTCCGGCTGCAGCCGCGTCGATATTGAATACGTTACCTGTATTGGTGGTGGCATTAGTGGTCAGGGCAATCGTTCCAGCAGTGCCGCCGGCATTGTTGCTGGTGACCGCTCCGGAGGCGAATAGATCATTGCCTGCGGTCACGGATATGGTGCCGCCAGGCGATGTGAGCGCTCCTGTGGAAACTGATGCTGTTTGATTGGCGCCCGTGCCAAATGAACCGCCAGTCATTGCTCCATTCAAGATTGTCACTGGTGTGATGATAGTGGGCGTGGCAGTAGCTATAGTAATGGCCCCTGTGCCGGCAGCTCCCCCTGAAGTGTCGATTGCGCCGACGGTAATGGATGTGCCCGCGTTGCTGCCGGCGGTGATGGATACATTGCCATTGGTCCCGGCGCCTGTTCCGCCGGTCTGGATTGGCACTGCCGCGGGCAAAGTGATGTTGCCTGTGCCAGCTCCAGCTCGGAAAGCTACCAGTCTGACGTCGCCGCCGCTGCCTCCGGCAGCAGTGCTCCTCGATGTCAGGGAAGTAATTGGGTTGGCCCCGGTCAGTGTAATGTTTCCTCCTGTTGCCGAGGCGCCGGTAATTGTCAGAGTGTGGGTCGTGTCGTTATTTACCTGCCCAGGCAGAGATGCTGGAGCTGTCGTGAAATTGGCGCCAGCCACCAGCAAGATGCTGCCACCGTTGCCTGCTGCCGAGCTTGTATTTATTGCCCCGGCGCCGGCGGCGGTGGTTATATTACCGGAGGCGACTATAGCCAGCGGCGCCCCGGCGAAAGTAAGTGCTGAGTTGATCACCACATTGCCACCAGTATTGTAGAAAGTCGGGTCGCCCGAGAGATCGATGAGCCCCAGATTGAGATCTTGCGTGGCTGCTTGCACATGCGCTTCGGCGGCATGCACGTTGACAGTGCCCAGGAGCTGCCCGACGTCCATGTTGACCGTCCCCTGACCCGAATAAAGATTGAGCTCCCTGCTCAGTATGTTGCCACCCGATATGCTCAGGTCGGCCTTTGACGTGTATGGACAGTCGCGGACGTTTATAACGCCGGCAAGAGCCTGGAGCGTCCCGCCAGTGTTATCGATGACTATGTTGCGCAGGAGCTGGGAGGAGATATTTATATTGTTGGTTGTAGCAGTAATGAGCCCGCTATTGACCAGAGTGCCGGCACCGGCGACGAGATTGACTGTCTGGGCGTTTATCGTAGCGGCAATATTGTTCATTGTCTGGTTGACGATGCTGCCGCCGGCATTGATTGTCAGCGTGCCGGAAGATGTGATGGTGCCTGAGTTGACCACATTGTTGGCTACGTTGAGCACGAGGCTTCCTGACGAAAAAATATTTTGAAAGAAGTTGTAACTGGAAGGGAGACTGGACGAAAGAAGCCCGCCGGAGGATATGTTGAGGGAGCCGAGATTGAAGACGGATGTGGCTCCTGGGCTCCCTTGCAGGGCATAGAGCGAACCGGCAATGTTGGCGCTTCCGGCAATATTGAGCGGCGAGCTAGTGGAGAAACCAATTGAATTGAGAGCGACGTTGGCCGGAACATTGAGAGCGGCAAGGCTGGATAAGGATGTCGGCAAGACAGTGGCAAAGCCGCCGGCGGCGCCACCGGTGCCATTGACCACCAGGCTTTGCTGCCCGGTAGTGAGCACTTGAGTCAGGGCGACGTATTGAGCCGGAGTGAGGAGCTGCCCCGGATTGACCGTAGTGACGGTGCCACCGGAGACGGTGCCGTTTGCCCCGACTGCTCCGCCCACCTGTATAGCCACCGGAGCACTGTTGGTCGCAGCAACCGAGGCACTGGTCGAAGTCAAATCAAGGGCGAAATTGCCCGGCAGGCTAACTTGCCCGGGAGCAGGCGAAGTGGTGCCGCCCGGTCCCGGTGCTGAAGTATTGCTTGCCCCAGGAGATGGTGCCGTCTGGGCAAACGCGGGGCTTACCCAGAGCCAGTTGGACGCCAGCAACAAAAACGCCATCGCCGAAGCGATAATGCGATCACGAGCGATCCGAGCCTTAATATAAATATAAGGTTTCCGCATATGGCACCTGGGGTTTTCCCCAATCCCTTCCTTAATAGAAGTTTAGCAGCGCAGATGGGTGTCTGCAACGAGCCAAAGGGTGGTTGTAAAGCACTTTTGGGGGATTGAGACAAAAGATCACTCAACCGGTTGAGTGTCACCTTTACTTGTGCTTGACTTCCTTTTTGTGGGAATTAGGAAGGGGCGCGGAAGAGAACATTTTTCCAGCTCAGCCAGACACTTGCGGACGAGCGTTACAAGTGTGCCGGTATCTATGTATATCTCTCCTTCTAGAGGATGATCGGCGGCAGAAAATAGTGACAACTTCTCTGCCGCTAGATGGAGAAGCTTGATAGCGCCTGCGATATTTTTGTTAGTCAAATGATGAAAAGCTGCCGCTGTTTGAATGACGCCCTGGGTGAACTGGCGCTCGGGTCCTGTTTGAATTTTCCAGAGGGACTCGAGCACTTCGTGGCACTCAAAAAAATGCTGCTTGTTGAACAAAGCGATGCCCTTGCTCCTCAGATTTTCTTCTTTATGTTTGCTGTGCACTTTTTTCAGAAGGATTTAGCCAGCGACTCAGTTCCGTACTAAGAAAGCAAGTGAAAGAGCTAGGCAAGACTTGCGGGCGTCCCTATCATTCGATGCCCGCTATGACTATGACCTTCAAGTCATTGCTTGCTTGCGAAAGCTCCGTCTGGGCAATTGCCACCATCGAAGATGTGTCTGCCAGCCCTGAGAGGTCCACGATTTTTGCTCCGGTCAAAAGCATGATGCCAGGGAGCACTTTGCCTGCATCGCCGAAAGTAGCATATTCTTCCGACAGATCTGCTATCACTCTGGCAGCCTCGCTGGCAGTTGTGAGCCTGGAAACGCCATTGCGTGTTTTGAGGCGAATTATGCCTTTCTCGTCCAGAGTTCTCAGCGACAGGTGCTTGCTTTGCAAGAGGCCAAAAAGCTTTCTGTCGGTCGTTTCGCTGCCGTAAACCTGAAAGTACTCCGTTGATGCCAGCAGTTTCACCGCCGGCGGGGGCACGGACATTGATGCTGCCGCGGCAGCCAGTTTTTCGCTGTCGGAAGGAATTCTGCCGCTTCGCTCAGTACTGCTCAGCCCGGTGGCTCCGCAGGCTGTGGCTCGCACTACGTTGGCCCGGCTGTCCACTTCTACATGTATTTCTATGGATGAGGGATCGGCTCCCATTCTGGCAACGGCGTTAAAAGCTTCCTGCCTGATTGCCAGTATGTCTTCTTGCTTTGGCTGGACAATGTTGCGCTCGACCGTCTCACGCAAAAGAGCAAGGGCAACTCCGATGGCCGAGATTATGTCGGCGTTCTCGGCAAGAGCGTGCTGCGCTTTCATTTGCCTGGCAATAAATGGCACAAGAGCGGCTGCCCCGCCGCCTCCTCCCACCAGGGTCAGCGTGTGCGCGTCGAGTTTGTAGTCAGCGATGAATTGTCTGATCACGGGCAGGCACCTTTGAAAGGCATGCATCAATGCGCTCTGCGCCAGCGCTTCGGCGCTTGTGCTCATTTGAGCGGCCAATGCGGCAAAGAGCGGTTTTACTGTCTCGATTCTGGCATAGGCACAATCTTCTGGCGGCACGAGTCCGAGCAAATTTGCGGCACAGGTGGGGGTCAGTGTTGCTACGGGAGCTTGCTCGCCTTCGGCTATTGCCAGGTAGTCGGACGGGTCGGAGGTTGTGGGGGCAATGTTCTTGAAGCGGGGTTCTTTCAGCGGGCTTGTGAAGGAGGCATATCTGAGCCCGGCAATATGAGCGCTGCGCGGGCCGACATCGGTTATGCCCGAGTGGCTGGTGCGGAACATTGAGCCGCCGGCAACGCCCAGAGTTTTGACATCGAGCGTGCGCAAGTAAACCCGGTGTCCGCCAATTTCAGCGCCTCTCACCAGGGCTTTGCCGTTGCGGATAACCGAGATATCCGTGCTTGTGCCACCGACTTCCAGAAAAATGCCGTCGGATATGTTCAGATACATCATGGCTGCTGCTACTCCTGCAGCCGGTCCGGAAAGCATTGTCAGGATTGGGCGGCTGCGCATGGCGGCAATGTCCATCACTCCTCCGTCCGATCTCATGATCATGATTGGTGCTTTTATGCCGGCTGCGCGCACGCTTGATTCGGTCAGGTCGGCTGTCTCGATCATCTTCGGCAGCATGGCTGCATTGATGACTGCCGTTCGTGTGCGTGCTTTCAAGCCATAGAGCTTGCTGACCTGGCTGCCCGATGTTGCCGGCAACCCCAGCCCGGAAGCCACTTTTAACGCAAGATTCTCGTTTCCCGGGTTGTCAGGGCTGAAAGCTTCGCTTATGGCAATGGCTCTGGCGCCTTCTTCTTGCAGCTCCTTGAGCAGGGCTGCTATTTCTGCCTCCGAGATCCCATTTGAAGTGTCGATGAAACGATGGAAAGTCCTCAAATGCTTGCCTGGCGAAAGCTCTATTGATTTGGTCGTAGTGCTGAGGCGGCTCAGCCAGGAGCTTGGGCCTGTGCCCAGTCCCAGAATGCCAACAGGGGCTACGTCGCCTTCCAGCAGGGCGTTGGTTGCTTGCGTAGTGCTGTGGGCAATGAAGCTGACCGACTCGGGCTCTATGCCTGCGTCGGCTAATAACTGGCTGAGCGAATCGATGATACCCAGAGCCACGCCCTGAGCCGCACGATGAGTTGTCGGTACTTTCGCCCGTCCGATTATCTTCAAGGAAAGAGCGTCGATGGCCACTGCATGAGTGAATGTGCCGCCGACGTCGATGCCTATTCTTACAGGATTTTTTGCGCGCTTGCTGTTCATCGCTTACCAGCTGACATAGTGGAGCAGGACTGCCAGGCTCAGACCAGCGAAGACTGCTGCCCAGGCATAAGGAATTGTCCTTTTGAGCAGTGCCTGCGTGTCCGTAGAAAGATAAGTGGCTATCCAGACATTATGCGTGTTGGTCGGATCGCAGATTCCTTGCAACTGCCCAACTGACATGAGCATACTCATGACAGCAACAGAGCCCAGGGCTGTAGATTTCTGGATGAGAGCGACAATGCCGCTACCCATGCCCCAGAGACTGAGAGGTCCCCGGTAAAGTGCAAGCGGAGCCAGAGCTGTGAAAGCAAGGATATAAGGCAAGGCGTGCGTGGGGACGATTGCCGAAAGCAGAGGAGCAATGGCTTTGGCAATTGCTGGATCCATTACAGCGTTCAAGAGCATGCCTATGCCGAGCATTAAAACCACGGCCGGGGATACAATGGCAGTTCCTTCGATTATTGAGCGCGTCAGCAAGCTGACCGAGTCTTTGTGCCAGGTGATCGCTGTGGCATAGACTATGCCAGCAACAAAAGCCGGGATGATCTCCCAGTGGAAAAGAAGCACGAGCAAAAGAGGCAGGCAGGGTGCAACAAAAGACGCGCCAGGCAGTGACTTTTCTTTGCGCCAGTGCCTTGAAAGGGCATAGAGAGCCAAGATGATCAGGACAACTCCTGCCGCTTGAATGGAAAGCGGGTTGGCTTCCATCGAGGCTGACGGCGGCAAGAGAGGGACCGAGCCATCGGCTGAGCCGTCGGAGGGTTTGACCACAAGGTTCAAGCCGAAGAAGCCCAGGACCAGAATCATTGCCCCTGCCGCCAGATATTTCAGGTTGCGCAGGCTCCTCAGTTCCATGAAGAGAAAAACGAGAATGATGAGGGCGATTATGCCGGCAAAAGGGACTACGTAGGCAGTAATTTGAGGCAGATCTATTTTGAGAACCTCGATATAAAGTTGCCAGTTGGACAGGTTGAACATACCGCCGAGGCTGATACCGAAAAGATAGAGCCCGCCTGCGGTTATGGCCGAGATACCGAGGGAGAGCATCACGGGCAGTACCACAGTACCGATCATGATCACAGCGCCGAGCCCGCCCATGGAAGAGAACAACAATGCCGTCACCAGGGTCAGCACGCAAGCAAGCAAGTACGGATTGTCGCCGGCAAATTCCGCCACCCAGCGCACGAGAGCCTTGGCAATACCGAGCTTGTTAATGAGCTCGGCCAGAATCGCACCGAATATAGTGGTCGTATATGCATTGTGCAGCTTGACCGCGCCAGCGCTTATCACGTCCTTGAGAATTCTCTCGGCCGGAATCCCCCCGACCACGGCTATAGCCACGGCCATGACAGGCAGAGCCAGCAAAGCCGATATCCGGCGGCTGTACATGAGAGCAGCCATGATGAGAAAGACTATGAAACAGGCAATACCGATATGCATTCAGGAGATATATTGTGCTTTCCGCTTGTCAATGCCTTGAAGGACCCTGACGCAAAGGTCGATGATATCTTATCTGGCAACTGCCAGAGTGAAACAGACGATCGCAGATGCGTTTTTCAGGGCGGACTAGAACAAAGCTTCTATGAAGAGCTCCGGCTCGAAGTCACGCAGGTCGTCTATTTTTTCGCCCAGCCCGATGAGCTTTACAGGCAGTTTGAGGTCGCGGGCGATGCTGAAGACGACGCCGCCTTTGGCGCTGCCGTCGAGCTTTGTGAGGATGACTCCTGTCAAAGGACAGAACTCAGCAAAAACGCGCGCTTGTTGCAGACCATTCTGCCCGATAGAGGCGTCCACGACCAGGAGCGCCTCCAGGGGGCAGTCGCCTGCGTGCTTGTCGATGACGGCGCGCACTTTCTTCAGCTCGGCCATGAGATTGGCTTTGTTGTGCAGGCGCCCGGCAGTGTCGATGACAAGCACATCGTAACTTTCAGAGGTTGCCTTCTGGATAGCCTGGAAGACCACCGCACCCGGGTCGGAGCCGTCGCTAAGGCGCACTATGTCCACCCCGGCCCGCTCAGCCCAGATTTCCAGCTGGGTTTCAGCTGCTGCCCGGAAAGTGTCAGCGGCAGCCATCAACACTTTTTTCCCTTCTTGCTTGAAGCGCCAGCAGAGCTTGCCGATGCTGGTTGTCTTGCCCGTGCCGTTCACGCCCACCACAAGGACTATATTGAGCTTACCTGACTCGATGCCAAGCCTGGGGCTGGGAGCTGAGGCCAGCATGGACTCAAACTCGCGTTTGAGGAGTTTTTCCACGTCGTGCGAGTTGGAGAGGTGGACCCGGGCTTGCTTGCGCAGATGAAAGACGAGAGCTTCGGCAGTCGGCAGTCCGATGTCAGCACGGATAAGCTTTTCTTCCAGTTCGTCGAGATATTCGTCGTCGATTGGCCGGGGAGGGGCAGGTGGCGCTGGCGGTGGCGCGACGGCCACTGTCTCCGGAGCAGCCTGAGCACAGGCTGGGCCCTCGGGTGCTTGCGCTGGGGACTCCGCTGACTCTCGCTCGACAATCGAGTCCACAAGCTGGGACTTTGTTCGGGAAAGAGCCGATTTCAGCTTCGAGAGAGTGCTGCCCCACCAGCCTGGACGATCTGATTGTTCCATTCTTGTCTTGCCTGCTGCCTGTTCTTTATATCGGGGTTGTGCTCATGCAGGGATTGTCGCTGTCGCTTTCTTCAGCCGGCGGCTCCGGCGAGAACTGTCCGGTGCGCCGGAATCTGGAGGCTTCTTCGGCGAGATCGCCCAGCACACCATTGATGAAGCGGGCAGCCCGCTCATCGGCAAAGCGGTGCGACAGCCCTACAGCTTCGCTGATGCAGACATTGATTGGCACTTCGCTCAGATAAAAGGCTTCAGCGCAAGCCAGGCGCAATATGTCGCGATCTATGCTGACCATGCGTTCGACTTTCCATTTTGCTTTGGCTTTGCCGATAAAAGCGTCGATTGCCTGGCGGTTGTCCGAGTATGTGCTGACCAGCTTGAAAAGGAAATCCGTGTGCCCTTCCTGCAGGGCTATATGCGGGATGTCCAGCGCCTCGGAAGCGAGATGCAAAGCTCTTTCCAGCAGATCTACGTGCTTAGCCAGTTGGCCGGTCGTTACTGGCACAGGTCTCAGCTCATCTGTATGACTGGTATTGTCCGGGTGGTTTATCTCGGCTTCGACGAGCAAATCCTGGGATTTGATAAGAAAAGCATTGGCGTCAGCCAGGCACTGTTTCGCGTAATCAGAGAGCATCTGTACTGCTCTGGACACGAGCGTATCCAGCTCAAGTTTAGACAGCTTGGCTTTGTCTTTGGGCAACTGGGGCAGAAGTATCACCGCCAGCTCTCGGGCAATGCGTCGGGCGCTCATTGGACCTTTTGAACCTTCAAACAGGCAAAGTCACATGTTACCATGGCTGCCTGTTTGCTATTCAGGTGGGGACTTCGTGCGAATTACTGGTGGCGAGGCCAGAGGGCGTGCAATAGCCGGTCCGGTCGGGCTTGATGTCCGACCAACTGCCTCAAAGATCAGGCAGGCTTTCTTTAACATTCTGGCAGACAGGGTGCCTGGCTGCCGTTTTCTCGATATTTGCGCCGGGTCCGGCCTGATGGGGCTGGAGGCGCTCAGCCGCGGCGCTGGCAATCTCATTGCTGTTGAAGAGAGCCGCACGATGGCCCGGTCTATTGAGAGCAATATCAGGCGGCTGGGCTTTCAAGGTGAAGTGATTTGTGGCGACCTGGCTAAGGTGCTGCCTCTCATTGAACCGGAGAGTGTGGACATAATTTATGGCGATCCTCCTTACCGCAGCCAGCTGGCAGAAGCCATTCTCCGTCTGGTCGACGAATACCGCCTCCTCACAGCCTCAGGCGTGCTGGCAATTGAGCACGAAAGCGATATGAGCCTGCCTGCCGAGACTGTGGGTCTAATTAATTACGACCGGCGCAAATACGGGCAGACAGTCGTCAGTTTCTATCGCCGTCTTTCTGGAGCCGAGAGCTGACTGCCTCGTGTTTCATCTGAGCTCATATGAGAAAGAGTGCCAGGTTATCTCTCGAAAGGCGGCGTGACCGGGGTGGACATGGGTGGCGGAACGGGCATTTTGCCAGTGGTGGTCGAGGGATATTTCAGCCGATCGTGGTGGAGAGTGCGCCAGACATGGACAAAGGCTTTCTTGATTCTTTCGAATTCTTCGGCAGATAAGCCGCATTCTGTAAATTGACCATCGTCCCAGCGGGCTTTGAAGACACTGGCTATAGCCGTGTCTACCTCCTCCTGCGTCGGGTCTTTGAGACTGTGCGTGACAGCCTCCGAGACATCGGCAAGCATGACGATGGCAGTCTCTTTGCATTGCGGTTTTGGTCCGGGATAGCGGTAGTCCCGCTCCTGGACCTTATCAGCGCCGTCACGCATGCAGGCTTTGTGATAAAAATAAGCCATGATGGTCGTGCCCTGATGCTCCGGAATGAAGTCCTGCACTGCTTTCGGCAGCCCCCATTTGCGAGCCAGCTCGAGCCCCTTTGTTACGTGATCCAGAACGCGGGTGCGGCTGTCCTCCGGCTGCATCGAGTCGTGCGGATTTGTTTCTCCAAGCTGATTCTCGATGAAATATTTTGGCGTGGCCATCTTGCCTATGTCGTGATACATGGCGCCAGCGCGCACAAGATTGACATCGGCCCTGACGGCTCTGGCGCCTGCTTCTGCCAGGTTGGCCACGGCCAGGCTGTGCTGATATGTGCCAGGAGCTTCTTCTTCCAGTTGCCGTAAGAGCGGCTGGTCAGGCTCGGTGAGCTCGGCAACGCGGAAAGGAGTGAGGATGCCAAAAATGATTTCCAGAAAAGGCAGGCTGCCGATGGCGACAATGCAAGATGATAGTCCGCCCAGCATTTGCAAGATGAGCTCGCGAGTCAGAGAGAAGGCTGTGGAGGGCAGATGGACAACGACCGCAGCGGCAAAATAGCCCACTGCTTGCAGGATCCCGACCAGAAAGCCGGCTATCATCAAGTCTTTGCGTCGTTTGATATGCGTTCCGAGCGCCATGCCTGAGGCTGTGCCGAGGGCGACCAGATGGACACCATCGAGTAGACCCGTGACTTTCAAAAAGGTGATGGAGAGCAAGGTCAAAACTATCGAGACACGGCGCCCGAATATAACCGACAAGACAAGAGCTGCTGCTGGCAGGGGGATGAATTGCGGGTAGTCCTGACCGACAAAAGATGCCGTGGCGCCAACAACCAGGCAGACTGTGGCCATTAGCGCGATTGCCGAAGGCGCGAAGAAATATTGTGGTTCATATGTATACAGGAAGAGCCCAAAAAGACCGAAGGCTGCCATAAGGGACATGGCAACACCCAGCAGATTGTGCAGATTCTGAGTCCTTGTGATGCCCACCGCTTTCAAGGCGGCGAGCCCCTCAGGAGTAATTTCTTCGCCTTGTGAGACGATAATTGTGCCGACATCAATTTCTTTCATTACAGGACTTGTGCCTTCTATGGCTCTTTTGACCTGCTCTCTTGTCGCGGGCTCGTCGATGGCTACATTTGTTCCCAGAACCGAAACAACAAGTCTGGCGCTCTTGAGTTTCAGGGGGGCACTGTATTTGTCTGGCAGAAATTCGACAAGCGACATGAGCCACTCCCGGCTGTCGCTGCCTGGATACAGGCGGACGGTTGTTATGTATCGGGCAGTCGAGGTCTCAATATCACGCCTCCAGGTAGAAAATTCTCCTTGGGGAATGATGTGGGACAACTCGGCAAGAAGTTTGTCTGGCGCGGAGGCAGCGCTCAGCTCCTGCGTCTCAGGGATTGACCGGCTGCCGTTTAAGGCGGTGGCAGCAGCGTCTGGGGTATTTCTTTGTTTCTTTCCTTTGCGGGAAGCAGACTTCTGCTTTGCCTGCTCGAGGGCTGTTTCATTTGTCAGGCGCTGCAGCAGGTCGAGCTTAGCTTTCAGCCTGTCCAGGACTTTGCAGGTGGCAGCTCCATCTCGTTTGAAGACTGGGATTAACGACTGCCGGGCATTGTCCTGAGCCTGGCGGGTTTTTGTCTCGTCGACCACCATAGCCTTGTGCTCGGCGATGTAGTCCTGTTCGGCAATATCTCCGGCTTTGATTTTGTGCCCGAGGATGTAAGGGGTGCCCAGAGTCACCATTAGGCAGGTGAAGCTCAGGACCGTAATCAGTATCCAGGAAACAGCCCATTTGACCGTAAAAAAAGATTCCGGCCTGGCTGATTGCCGCTTGTAGGGAGCCATATAGTCTGTGCGTTGCTGCCTCAGCCGTGAGTTGATTTCACCATTACATATTAGCGCTTAGCCGGCGGTTGGTAACCAGCATGTGGCCTGATCACATCTGACTCTTTCCCTGACTGGCTCCGGGCGGATGAGGGGATTCTTTCGCTCTGGCATTGTGTATTGAGGGTTGATTTGACCCGGTAAATGCGTTTGTCCTGAGATTCGTGATAAGTGCGCATCAAAAGCTCGGCGATCAACCCCATGAGAATGAATTGCACGCCCAGCATGAAGAACATGGACACAAGAACAGGCAATGGCGTTTCCACAAAAGTGGTGTGGAACCAGTACTTGAGCACGACCATCCACACGAAAGCACCCAGGGAAACGGCAAAAGAAAACAAACCAACAGCGCCGAATATGTGTATTGGCTTGGTGGCGTAGTCCGAGAGGAATTTGACCGTCAAAAGGTCGAGGACTACTTTGAACGTGCGCGAAAGCCCGTATTTGGACTGCCCGTATTTCCTGGCGTGGTGGGTCACAGGAATCTCCGCCACGCGCCCTCCCATCCAGGTGGCGTAAATGGGCACGAAGCGGTGCATTTCACCGTAAAGGCGCACGTCTTTGATCACTTCGCGGCGGTAGGCTTTCAAAGAACAGCCGTAATCGTGAAGAGGCACTCCGCTTATGACCGAGATGAGCTTGTTGGCAATCCAGGAAGGCAGGTTCCTGGTCAGAAAGGCGTCTTTGCGATCTTTCCGCCAGCCGCTGACCACGTCATAGCCTTCATCCAGCTTCTTGAGCAACAGGTCGATGTCAGCCGGGTCATTCTGCAGGTCGGCGTCCATGGGGACGATTATCTGTCCTTCAGCATAATCAATGCCGGCGGCCAGTGCTGCCGTCTGCCCGAAATTGCGTACGAAGCGCACTATCTTTATGCGCTGGTCCGATTGGGCCATCTTCTCCAGCATGGCATAGGACGAGTCTTTCGAGCCGTCATCGATGAGAATGAGCTCCCAGCTGCGCTGGAGGGTGCCGAGGCATTCGGTTACACGCTCATAAAGATGCGCCAGGCTGTCTTCCTCGTTATAGACGGGGATGACCACTGAAAGTTCGGGCTCGCAACTGTCCTGAGTCATGTGCCCCTCTGGCTTAAGACCCTGTATCGGCTCTGGATTAATTCTAACGGTTATGTCGGCAAGCATTGTGCCATTATAGGAGCCACCGACTTGCTTGCTACCTTGAGTTCTTCTCAGGTTGGCGCCAGGGCAAAACTTTTGCCTTTTGTCTTAGTTTCTCATGTTCTAATTATTGAGTTGCCACTATCCAGGAGATATTCCTGAGCCGAGCCGCCCTTATGAAGTTGCTTTGCTCTTGAGTTTGCTGCCAGACTTCGACCATGACCATCGTACCCAGCTCTTTAAACAACAGTTCAGGTTCCGGCAAGCCCGACAATCGCCCGGGTCTGCCTGAGCAAAAACAGCGCCGGACAGGTGTCCTGTCGGCAAAGGAGAGCAAGGCCGACAGGAAGGTGGAAAACACTTTGCGCCCGCAGACTATTGCGGAATATGTCGGGCAGACACGCCTGAAAGCCATGCTGGAGATGTCAATTGCCGCGGCCAAATCCAGGGGCGAGGCGCTCGATCACATTCTTTTCTATGGTCCGCCCGGGCTGGGCAAGACGACTCTGTCCGCCATCATTGCGCATGAAATGGGTTCTAAAATTCATCTGAGCACAGGACCAGCTCTGGAGCGTCCCCGCGACATTATCGGACTGGTGCACCAGCTCGAGGCGGGCGATGTGCTTTTTATAGACGAGATCCACCGCTTGAGCCGCATTGCCGAGGAATTGCTCTATCCGGCAATGGAAGACTTCGTCATCGATCTCACTTCCGGAAAGGGACACGCCACGCGCACGATGCGGCTGCCTCTGCCGCGCTTTACTTTGATTGGCGCCACGACGAAAGCAGCCAACCTTTCCAACGCTCTGCGCGACCGTTTCGGTCTGGTCATGCGTCTTGAATTCTATACAACTGACGAGTTGAGCCGGATTGTGAGCCGCACGGCTTCAATTCTCGGCCTGGAGATAGACGATAAAGCTGTTAATGTGGTGGCCTGTCGAGCCCGGGGCACACCACGTATTGCTAACCGGCTTGTTAGGCTCGTGCGCGATTATTGCCATTACAAAGGGCGCCTGTCTGTCGATGAGAGTCTGGCTGCCGACGCTCTTGAGGCTTATCAGGTTGATGCTATCGGTCTTGATCCAACAGACAGGCGCTTGCTCGAGATACTTATCGAGAATTATGCCGGTGGACCCGTAGGTATCGATACTCTGGCGGCGACTCTTGGTGAGGACAGCGACACGCTCGAAGATGTTTATGAGCCCTTCTTGATCCAGCGTGGTTTCATTCAACGAACGCCGCGGGGCAGAATTGCTACGCCGGCGGCGTACGGGCATCTCAACCGGAAGGCTCCTGCTCACGGGCAACTCAATCTGGCGTTCAATCTTCAGGACAGCAATGAGGAGGTTTGATGGCAATCAAGAGCTTGCTGAAATCGACCACCTTGCCTTCCTGTCTCCTTTCTGTTTGTTTTGCGCTGGTCCTCACCTGCCTCTTACCTTCTCATGCCGCCGACGAAGGCGCAGTATCTGCAGGGGGCGCTGTTCCAGCCGCCAGAGGCCCGGCGGGGATTGACGAGAGTTTCGTCGTGGGGCGTGTTAAGAGCGTGTCGGCCGCTTCCGTTAACGAGCAGTTGCTGGAGCACACGGGTATCGTCAGCCGCAAGCAACTTACCGAAATTGAGATTATGGAAGGGCCTTTGAAGGGGACTGTTGTGTCTGTCCCTAACGAAATCACCGATAATCCAGCTTTCAATGTCGTGACCGCTCCTGGCAAAGAAGTGATTCTGTCAGTGGTGACAGAAAGAAATGGAGCCGGCACTGCAGGAAACCCGGAGATCAATATTGCTGACTATCACCGGGTACCGGTTCTCTTTTGTCTTTTGACCGTTTTTCTTGCTGTCTTCTTGTTCTTCGGAGGCAAGCCGGGGCTCAAGTCTTTGTTCGGGTTGATCGTTGCCATTGCGCTTATCGGCTTTGTCTTGTTGCCTCTGAGCTTGCGCGGCTTCGATCCGCTCCTTTGCGCTTCGCTTATCTGTCTTGCTGTTTGCGCCACGACGGTGATCCTGGTGTCCGGCTACTCCTGCAAGGCACTTTCGTCTTTCATCGGTACAGTGGGCGGTGTCGTGGTGGCGGCGGTCGCCGCTCAGCTTGTGATTGTCACGGCGCCTCTGACCGGGCTGAGCTCCGAAGAAGCTCAGATATTGCGCGGCTCGGTCCTTTCCCAGCCGCCTTGCTTCTTCAGCGGGCTTCTGGCTGCCGGCTTCTTGATAGGCGCTCTGGGCGTGATCATGGATGTGG
>JAHFBI010000400.1 GCA_023250095.1 Candidatus Melainabacteria bacterium | reverse complement strand
TCTCTCCAGAGTCCTGGCTAAACGGACAGGCAGTCCGTCTTCTTGCGGCTACTTTCTCGCCGGCGCAGTGACAGTTCCGTTGCCAGGTGAAAGGGCTTGCGGCAATGCGTGGGCTATCGCCCAACGGGATAATCGCCTGCAGCTCATACTCGTAGATGGGCTCGGTCACGGGGACAAGGCGAACACGGCAGCAGAGATTTCCCGACGCTGCTTCGCCGAACATACATTTGGTGCACCGCGGAAGATGATAGAAATGATGCACGAATGCTTGCGCCCGACCGCGGGAGCCGCGCTTGCCATCGCAGATATCAACCGGGAAACCGGTCGCCTCACATATGCCGGAGTCGGAAATATTTCCGGGCGATTGCTCTTGAACGGCAATTGTCAGGGCTGCATATCAACGCCGGGTGTAATTGGTTTTCGATTGCCCACAGTGCAAGAGTTTGTTTACCCGTGGGCGGATCAATCCATGCTTTTGATGTACACGGACGGGCTGCTTTCCTCGACTAACGGCGCTGAAGTGACCTGCTGCCATCCATCTCTGGCAGCAGCCATTCTCTATAGAGACTTCAAGCGAGGGACAGACGACGTAGGCGTCGCAGTCATCAAAGGACTGAGGGAGATAGGGGGATGAGCCCGCTATGACTTTTGCTGTGTCCACAATCGCCATCAAGAACGAGCAAGATTTGCTTTTCGCCAGGCAGCGCGCAAAAAAAATCGCTGAGATGTCCGGGCTTTCACTTCAAGATCAAACCCGCCTGGTCACCGCCGTCTCCGAAATTGGCAGAAATGCTCTCCAGTATGCCGGCGGCGGTAAAGCGGAATTTGCCATTGCCGAGCAGGAGAACAAACAATACTTACAAGTAACTATTAAGGACAACGGTCCAGGTATAGATAATCTCCAATCCGTGCTATCCGGCAGTTACAGATCAGAAACCGGACTGGGGCTGGGAATCGCCGGATCGCGCAACCTGGTAGACAGCTTCTTCATAGAAAGCAGCCCTGGCAACGGAACTATTGTCCGCCTTTGCAAGGAAATCTCCGGCGAAATGACAAAAATCACCGCCGAAACGATATCCCTCTGGGCGACGACTTTACTGAAAGAAAGTCCCGGCAACGTCCTTGATGAAATCCAGCAGCAGAATCAACAGCTTCTGCATGCTCTGCAAGAGGCGCAAGACTGCAAAGTCAAGCTCGAGCAACAGGGCCACCAGCTGGAAGAAGCCGTAAGGCTAAAGAGCGAATTCCTGGCCAACATGAGCCACGAGATACGCACACCAATGAACGCCATCATCGGCATGACCGACATATTGATGCGCTCCGCCCTAGACCCGCAACAGAAAGAGCATCTTTCCATCATCCGCGATGCCGGTCATTCTCTGCTTTCTTTGCTCAACGACATACTGGACTTCTCCAAGATCGAAGCAGGCAAGCTGACAATCGAACCTATCGATTTCGAGCTATCCCCGATAGTCGAAGGCACGGCTGAGTTGCTCCTGCCTAATATTCGCGCAAAAGAAATTTCCATGATGACTTTCGTAGACCAGGCAATTCCGAAAATAGTTCATGGCGACCCCGGCAGGCTTCGGCAAATACTGATAAATCTCGCCAGTAATGCCATCAAGTTTTCCAAGAAGGGCGAAATCGTCCTGAAGGCCGTATTGCAAGCATCAATCAAGGGCGACACCACAATCAAGTTTTCCGTAAGTGACACCGGTCCGGGTCTCACGCCAGAAGAACAAGCCAGATTGTTCCAGCCCTTCGTGCAACTTGACGGCTCGACAACTCGCCATCACGGCGGCACAGGGCTGGGACTCAGCATCTGCAAGCGCCTGGTGGAGCTGATGGGCGGAGAAATCGGGGTGGAAAGCATCAAAGGGCAAGGAGCCACTTTCTGGCTGAGCCTGCCGTTCAAGCAAGCAACTGTCCGGGGAAATCTCCCACTTGTCAAACCAGCCCTGAAAAACACCCGCGTCCTGGTGGTTGACGATGAAACGACATCAAGAGAAATCATCAGTCTCTATCTGCAATCCTGGGGAATAGCTGCCGATACCGCGTCCTCGGCTGCCGATGCCCTGTCCATGCTCCGGCGGGCTGCAGCTGCCGGCCGCCCATATGACATCGGCATCATAGATCTAGTCATGCCGGAAATGAACGGAATAGAGCTATCCCGACACATTCTGTCCGATGACGCTATCAAACAAACAGCTCTTGTCCTGCTTACAGCTTTCGATCACCAGGGACAGGGCGAGGAGGCAATCTGTGCCGGCTTTCAAGCCTTTCTCCGCAAACCAGTCCGCCAGTCGCATCTTCTGAATTGCCTGGCATCTTTGCTCAGCCCGAGCGAAAATGCCACGGGCAGCCAGTTTAACGACGGCGATGCATGCGATGAAAAGAATGATTCACCTTTTAAGAAGAAACCAGAGCGCAAAGAGCTTATTCTCCTGGTGGAAGATCACCCGGCCAATCAGATGGTGGCGGAGCTGCAACTCAATGAGCTGGGCTTTTTCCCGGAGATATCCAGCAACGGCAAAGAGGCTGTAGCAGCAGCCAGCAAGACGAGATACGACCTGATATTCATGGATTGCCAGATGCCGGAGATGGACGGCTTAGAAGCAACCCGCGCCATCCGGCGGGCAGAGATGCTCAACGGACAGCACACACCCATCATTGCCATGACCGCGCATGCCATGTCCGGCGACCGTGAAACCTGCCTGGCAGCCGGGATGGATGATTACATCAGCAAACCTTTTGAGCTTCTCGGGCTGAAGGTAGTCCTCGATCGCTGGTTGCCCCTGACCAGATCCGACAGCCCGCCACCGTTATCAAGTCACAAAGAGCCGCCGGCGGACGGTCCGGTCAGCCCCGAGCAAGACAAGCCTCGGGGCAACAGTTCGGCTGCGGCAATCTCGGCAATACAACAGAGGTTCGGACAAACGAGAGCCCGCAAATTACTGAAGCTTTTCACAGCCGAATCAGATGAGGCTATTCCGGAGTTGGGCGCAGCTATAAAAAGAAAGGACAAGAATTCGGTGGCTGCCGGCGCGCACAAGTTGAAGGGAGCCTGCGGCACAATTGCTGCCCTGGAGATGCATGAACTGTGCCTGTCGCTCGAAACCTGCTGTCAGCATGAGGACTGGGAGCAGATAGCTCTTCTTTACAAGGAGCTGGCCGACTCCTACCTTTGCATGAAAGAAATGTCCTCCAGACTCCTGGAAAGTAACTGATCCACAGAAAAGATTGCAGTTGTGACCGGTCGCTTGAAAACAATGTAAACGTGAAGAGTTCAGGGTCGTTTTAGGCGAACACGGGCGCGTTAAGCTATTGTCCTGGAGACGAGGTGACTGACGTGCAAGATACAAAGACAAATTCTGGAATAGAGATACTGGATGGTGCAGCGACCGCCGCCTCCGTCCGGCAAGATCTCAAAGCCGAGGTCTCAAAGTTCACAGACAGCGGACTGCGCAAGCCCGGGCTAGCAGTTCTACTTATCGGAGACGATCAAGCCAGCCAAATTTACGTAAGAAACAAGGTTACCGCTTGCAAGAAGGTCGGCATCGAGAGCTGGCTCTATCACTTCCCGGCAGAGGTGGAAGCAGGAGCTGTCTTTGCCAAGATAGAAGAATTGAACGCAGAGGAGTCCGTGGACGGAATACTCGTTCAATTGCCGCTGCCCCAACACCTTCCCACCGAGCAGATCCTCATGTCCGTCTGCCCGGAAAAGGATGCCGACGGGCTCCATCCGCATAATATGGGGCTTTTGCTCACTGGCAAGCCTGGTCCTAGACCATGCACACCGCTGGGAATCATGACTCTGCTCGAGCAATACCAGGTGCCCATTGCAGGCAAGCGTGCCGTTGTCATCGGCCGCTCGAACCTGGTCGGCAAGCCGGTAGCCCTGATGCTGCTGGAAAAACA
>JAHFBI010000399.1 GCA_023250095.1 Candidatus Melainabacteria bacterium | reverse complement strand
AATATCGAACGTCTTCTCGGACCTCTTTCCAAACAGCAAGAGGTGTCAGGCAAAATAAAGTATGTAGTCCGGCTCGGAGATTCGCTCAAGTCTATCGCCATGAAACATCCGGCCCTGCAGGATGTCAGCCTCTGGAAGTTGCTTGCCGAATTGAACAGGCTATCGACCAAAGTGGATGAAAAGGGCGTGCCTGCTGCGTCCGTCAGGCGAGGCATCACGTTGCTGATACCGTCGCCGGAGGAAATTGCCGCTTACCGGCAAAGAGAAGGACTGGGTATCTCGTCCTCCGGTGGAGCCGTCGCCGCAGAAGCTGCGTCGGCTTCTTTTGGGTTGCCCACAAAGTCTTGCCGGCAATGCGGGCGTGCCACTATAGTCAGTGCCGCCATCTGCCCGGGGTGTAATTTTGAGTTCGAGCCTCTGGTATCACCGGCGAAGGCAATGCCTGCTGAGGCAGGCACTGTCTTTTCGCAGACCGTGCCTGCCTCCGACCAAACGGCCGCTGCCAGCGCCCGTTGCGACTCCGGAGGAGATTCTCCAAGCCACGATCGCAATAGCTCCGGCACATCCGAAGAGGCTGACGATGCGACTGCGGCTGTTCTCAAAGCTGCAGGATTCAAATCAGGAGGTAGTTCCCGCCAAGATGATCTATTTGCGACCAAACCTGTAGATAAAGGCTTAGCCGGCGCTTCCACCGATTCCCCTTTGACCGGGTCTGCTGTGGAATCCGCTGAAGATCCTGGGGTGATTGAGCAGCTCGCTGATGTGGCTCGACTCATCACGTCGGGAGGCGTCGAGGATTTGCAAGCCGGTTTTAAATCGAGGCTGGAGGTGCTGCTTGCTGACACCTGGGTGCCCGTTGTTGCTTATGAGATTTATACCGAGGTCTCTTTGCGGCATGAATACAAGCCGGACGGACAGCGCAAGACAATCCGCATCGACCTGCCTTCGCAGGCTGCCTTTGAGCTTGCCCGCAATGATCTTGCCAGCAACTGGGCGACTTATTGCGATAAGTTCCAGCGAGCAAAGCTCAAAGCTCTTGAATAAGGCTCTTGTTTCGGTCCGTCTGCCTGAGAGCTGGACGGGCAGAAGCCGCTTTCCGGAAGTTGCATGGAGCAGCCTCGATCGGCAAGCCATAAGATAGCCTTCTGACTTACCCGAAAATATCCCCGCCATCCCGGCTAAGGCTCGCAACAGCGCAGCTGCCGCCGATTTAATCTCTGCTTCTTGTTATGAAATGTAACAGGAGGGGAAAGAAGCCATTACTAGAGATCTTTCTTCTTATTTAGGCAATTTGCGTAAAACTTCTTCGCCGGAGCGCCGATCATGAGTTCTGAAAACGATGCCACGTTGCCCCCGTCTGACAATCAAACCGACAAGGCGCGGGTCGATAAGCCCGAGGAGAGCGCGGTTGCCGCTCAGAGCACGATTGTCAAACCTGAGGACAACAAGATTGTTGCCGACGCGCAAAATCAGACCACAAGCTTTTACGAGAACCTGAAGCAAACAGGGATCAAGGTACTCGACCAGCTGTCGGATATGTTGGGCGGCATGTCTATCGGAAAAGCCAATGAAAACGGCGCTGCTGACTCCGCGGCGCAAGGCGACGGAACTGCCGCCGGCAAAGGCAAAGGCAATGGCACACCGGTAGATGGACGGGCGAACAAAACTTCAGGCGACGGAACCTCAACTGATTCTCGCTTGGCACAATCGCCTTCAGGTGAGAACCGTGGGCAGAACGGGGATTCTACAGTCGGACAAGCCCCCGGCAGCCAGACCAATGGCAATAGTGCTGACAGGCAGTTCAATGCCGGCGATGTAAACCTGAGAACTTCAGGCGCTGCAGCTGGCGGACCGACATACAGACCGGACGGCAGTCTTGTCATAAACAATGCCAACGAAGGAAAAGAACTGTCGCGCTGGCTGAAGGATGTGCAGACCTATAGCGACACTGCCGGCGGTCCCAGGTCCTTGCCGTCCGACGCTGCACAGCTGTCGCCACAAGTAAGCGATAGCTGGTTGAATAACTATGACTATTTAACCGGGGGCGAGCCGTACTCAGCGTCTGAAGACTGGCTCTTCGGCAATTCCGCTTTCAACTCCGGTATCAACCCTGGCATCGACAGCACACATGGCGATGTCGTCACCGCCGGTGACAAGGGTGCCGCCGGACCATCTGTGCCGGATGTCACTTCCGCGCCTGCTTTACCGGTGGATTCTACTGGAGCTCCTGTCAGCCCGGATGCTTCTGGGACGACCAGGGATTATCGCTTTGTCGACGATCTCAAGGACGACGCCTGGGTGGACTGGCAGATGAACGCCAGCCAGAGCGAATTCGACAATTACTGGAAATATGAGAACTCCAAGACAGCAGGCACGCAGCCGGCCGGCTCGACCACGGATTATTCATACGTCGACCGCCTGTCGCCTGGCGACAAAGCGCTCTGGCAAACCAACGCCAAACCCGAGGCTTTGCAGGGCTATGCTGATTACACCAAACAGACGCAGGAACTAGGGCAGAAGTATTCCTGGGTGGACGATTTGCGTGACGATGCGTGGGCTAACTGGCAAGTAAATGCCAGCAAGGCGGATTTCGACAATTACTGGAAATACAAAGATAATCAGGCTCTCAACAGAGAGCCGGCAGCTGGTCCTAAAGACTATTCGTATGTGGACAAACTTTCAGCCACCGACAAGCAAACCTGGTTGTCTGGAGCAAAGACTGAAGACCTGACGGGTTACCAGGATTACCAGAAACAACTTGAAAGTGCTCAACCCAAAGACTATATGTGGGCCACTGGCTTGAGCCAGGATGGCTTTAATGCCTGGGCCGCCAGCTTGACTCCGCAGCAGGCTGCTGACTTTGAAAACTGGATGGGCGGGCAGAAGCAAAGTTCTCTGCCGCTTGAACAGACCAACCGCGATTACAGCTGGACCGAGAAGCTCAACGACAAGGACTGGGCTACCTGGGTTTCCAGTCTGAACGACAAGGAAATGAGCGACTACGTTTCGTATTTCGATCAGAAGAACGCTGCCAACAAGCCGGCCGGTGCCACCGATCAGCCGTCTCCTGGTCCGGTGGCACAGCCTGCCGGAGGCAATGTTCTGCCCCTGGAGTCCCCCAGCTCTTCGCAAGTCTGCTCGGCTACCGATGATCAGTGGCTCAAGGGACTTTCCGATGATCAAATTCAACAGTGGCTGGACGCAACAAAGTCCTCCTATCCGGTAACACCCGGACAGGCCGGCTCCGGCGTCCCGGTTATGCCAGCCGAGACGACGCCTGTTGTGAGCAAGACCGGGGTGCCAGCCGAGACGACGCCTGTTGTGAGCAAGACCGGGGTGCCAGCCGAGACGACGCCTGTTGTGAGCAAGACCGGGGTGCCGGCTGAGACGACGCCTGTTGTGAGCAAGACCGGGATGCTGAAGGAAGGCGTTGATACAAGTGGACATCCAGTTGTGAATTATGTTGACGGTGCCGGAAGGACCAAAACATTTGTTCCGTCCGGCGACGGCAAGAGCTATGTGCCTGTGCCGCCGGATCCAAGATATTCCAGTGCTGAGTTTACGCGCGATTCCAGCGGACGTCTCCAGTTCTCGGCCTTCAACGTCAACAAGAAGGAGAGCGATGGCTCTGTTTCTACAGTGAAAACCGATGTTAGCGGACATCCGCTTGAGGTCAGGAACGCCGGTGGACAGGTTACTGCTTCCTACACGTGGGATACGAAAGGCAGTACAGCCGTGTTGCAGAGTGCCCAGATAGCCGACAGACATCTCAGCCATAATGCTGACGGCTCATACACTGAGGTCGATGGCAATAATCGCACAAGAGTCGTGGAAAACGTCAAGGTGGCAACCTTGCGGAGTGGTGAATCCAGTGTCGGTGATGTGGCGGTGATACCCAAGCAGCCTTCGTCGGCTGAGTTGCCCCGGACCGGGAATGG
>JAHFBI010000398.1 GCA_023250095.1 Candidatus Melainabacteria bacterium | reverse complement strand
TGTCATGAAGATTATCTCGCCAGGACTGAATTTTTCCCGATTGTCAGGAGGGCGCCAGCTGAAAGACCCGAGCGGATATTTGCCCAGGGCGGCTGATCGAGCGTCGGATCTTCCAGCCTGCGGTGGCATGGCCTGGTTTCGCCGGGGCGCTCTGTGGCTGGCTATGGGCTTGCTAGCCGGGATTTCCTGTCCGGTGCCTGCTTCTTGTGAAAGTGCCGATATTCATTTTGAGCGAGCGCTCAAATATCAGTTCGACAGCGACACGGACAGCGCTATTGCCGAATTAAGGCTGGCTTTGCAAGCCGATCCCGGTTCGGCGGACGGACACACAAAGCTGGGTGTGCTTTTGCTTGAGGAAGTCGGCGATCTGGACGAGGCTATTTCAGAGTTTGTTACCGCCTTGACTATCGATCCTAAGTCTCGCTTCAGTCAGATGTATCTGGATGAGGCTGTCGACAGGCTCCACAGCACAGCCGCAGATAATCTTGCCCGTGGCAATGACTTATATCGCTCCGGGCAGATGAGCCAGGCGGCTGCTGCTTATCGCCTGGGGATTTTTGTTGCTCCCCGGAATCCCGATGCTCATAATTCACTCTCCTGGACGCTCTACCGGATGGGGAAGCTGCAGGCGGCCCTCAAAGAAGTAAGAGAAGCGCTGTCCTTGAAGAGCGACGAGCCGGAATTTATCAATTCGCTGGCATGCATCCTCTATGATCAAGGCGACCTGGACGGTGCCATTGCAATGTGGCGCAAAGCTATTTCATTGAGCAAGAAGGCCAATGCAGCAGATCTTTACGGGCTGGCTCTCGGCTGTCTTTCCAAAGGGGACTCGATGCAAGCCGTGGCGCATTTCAGGGAGGCTGTCAAGGCTGATCCCAACTATATGGATGCTTCTTATCTGCGCAACAAAGTTGGCATGTCCTCTCATGCGCTGGCCAGCCATGATCAACTCGTGACACTTTCTTCCAGCAAAGAGAAATAGCACAAATTTGTTCCATTTAATGTCAGAAAGGACCTTTTGCGCTGAACTTTTTGAATTCACAGTACGTTTAAAGGAATCCGGGCTAACTTTATTTTCTTGAGGGAGCAATAGCAGATATGCAATTATCGAAAAAAATCCTCACAGCGCTCATGGTGACGGCATTTGTTGTCGGCGGAGCGCCAGTTCTAGCACAGGGCATCCCCGGAGATCTTCCCCAGTTGGGACTGGGCGACGATGGTCCAGGGGCGCCTCCTGGACCGCCTCCAGGTGCTATGGATGACGGTCCCCCCGGACCTCCACCTGGTGGACCGCCCATGGGTCCTCCCGGGGCAATGATGCCGGGCGGATCAGATGGTCCGCTTGCCGATGCGCCGCCAGGACCATGTCCTTTCAGACCGGAAGGCGGCGGGCCGCAATGCCAGGGCGAGGGCTTACCTCCGGGCGTTAACCTTTCCGACGAGCAGTACGAAAAGATGTTTGCCATTAAGCGCGACACTTTCGCCAAACTCGGTCCGAAGATGGTCGAGCTGAAAACAGGTGAGATGGATATGCACGACTTGATGAGCCAGGTGACACCTGACAAAGCCAAGATTCAAGGCATACAGAACCGCCTGAATGGACTGAGGGCTGAAATAGCCAATATTCAGCTCGACAGCCAGCTTAATTCTCTGGGCGTGCTCACTGCCGAGCAGCGGCAGGACTTGCGCCGGGCTTTCTTGAAAGCAGCTGGTTGTATGGGTCCCTGCCCGAAGGGCGGACCGCGCAGAGGTCCCCGCGGGCCCAGGTAACAATTGCCAACAACTGCCTGTGTCGTATCCCGCCAGAGCTCGAACTGTGAGACATTGTTCTCCTGTTTGAGCGCTGTCGGGATGCTTGTTTGAAGTCATGAACTTGTTTTATGCCCTGGCTGCAATAGGAATCGTGCTGGCTGCTTGGATCGCATGCCGTGTCCTTTTGGGGCGAGCGGCAAAGGGACTTGAGCAGGGGCTCACCCAGGTAAAGCTGGGCAATTATGCCGATGCCCAGGCAATTTACCGGAGGGTGCTGTCCATCTATGCCTTCTTGCCGGGCGGCCATGCTCAAAAAACGGCAGCTGTGCTGGTGCCGCTTGGGCATCTTTGCATCCAACTTGGCAAATTTGCCGAAGCAGAAAGTCACTTGCTCAAGGCTGAGACGATTCTTGAGAAAGCTTACGGAGCGGAAAGCGCATATGTCGCCGATGCTCTTGTGCCTCTGGGATGGTTGCAAGTGCAACAAGGGAGGTTCTCCTGCTCCGAGGAGACTCTCAACCGGGCGCTGAGGATTTATCGGCAGGCTAAACTGCCTGACAGGCGCAAAGAAGCTTCGGCACTTTCTTCGCTTGGCTGGCTCTATACGCAGCAAGGAAGATACGAGAGCGCCTGCCCGCTCCTCGAAGCGGCCGTGACCATGCAAGAATCGGAAACAAGGCAGAGTGCCGATCTGGGTTCTATGCTCAATAATCTCGGCTGGCTGTATGCCAGGCAGGGGAGATATGCTCAAGCTGAGGCCGCATTTGAGCGGGTGAAGGCAATATATGAGAAGACCCTTGGTGGCGATCATCCACGCACAGCGGCTTGTCTGTCCCCTCTTGGCTCGCTCCTGGCTCAGCAAGGGAGGTATGCTGAAGCCGAACAGCTTTTGAGCGCTGCTCTCAGGATTGACGAGGCGGCCCTCGGTCCGGAACATTTTCACGTGGCCGCCACATTGACCTCTTTGTCCTGGCTTTATGTCAGGCAGGAGAAATACGAGCTGGCCGAGCCCTTGCTCAAAAGAGCTCTGGCTATCGCCGAGAAGACGATGGGGAAAGAGCATGCTTTCACCGGCTCTGTTCTCAACAGTCTGGCTCAACTTTATTTCTTTGTTGGGCAGTGCCAGGCAGCCGAACCACTCTTTGTCCGGGCTATTGCCGTACGCAAAGGCACATTGCCTGAGGGACATCCTGACCTTCTGGAATCGCTGGCAGATTATAGCCGCTTGCTCAAAGCTACCGGGCGGACGGAAGAAGCTCTCCAGCTTATCGCTGGAGCAGCTTCGAATTCTGTATGAAGTCTTAGCCGGGCTTATCGCAGGGCATTTTCAAGCGATTTATCTAAGTAGCCAGGCTTTCATGCTTGCCTGCCTGTCCTGGCGCTCGTTGGTGTGTATGTGCGTCTGAGCATGTGTCCATGTGTCCATGCGCTGTCCATCTCAATCTTGCTCTAGATCGCTCATCGTTTGCGGGGCTTCGATTTGCTCGTTAGCTTGCCCTTTCTCTTGCTCTTGAGCTTGCTCCTGTTTCCTGATGTGGAAACAACGTGAACAATAAACTGGCTTGTACCCTTTAGGCTGGAAGGGAACTCTCGTCGATTGACCGCACTCACTGCAATGCACTTCTGCTGTGTGTTGGGCTGAAATTCCCTGACGTTGCATCCGCAGCAACAATCTGCAGCTGGGGCAACGCTTGGGGATGTTCAGGAGTCCTTTCTGTTTGAAAAATTCTTGTTCGCTGGCTGAGAAACTAAATGTAATTCCACAATCGCAGCAACTTAAGCTCTTGTCGATATCCATAAATGGAGAACCCATATTGTGCCCTTTATCTAGTCTATGCGCAAAAGGGCTCGACATACCCCAGTTGTATGTCAGGAAAGCCCTATAGCTCCTGACTCTGAAAGCAGCGCCCTGTGCCGATATCGTTGTGCTGGCAAGACTTTTGAGCGGAAAAGCGGTCGGAGTTCTTAATTCTGCCCTCCTGCACTACTGCAATCCTCAATCTAGACTGCTTCAATCACTCTGTTTAGATCAGCTTTGCTGCCCTGAGGCTGCAGGCGGGACAGCGGCAGTGAGGGCAGCAGAAAAAATTTCCGGATCATATGTCCGGCAACACAAATGGATAAGCAAGTCCGGAGACATCCTTCAGGGTGAAGCGTCGAAATCTCTTTCCAGCTTCTCTTTCAGCTCCAGAGTTGGTTTTGC
>JAHFBI010000097.1 GCA_023250095.1 Candidatus Melainabacteria bacterium | reverse complement strand
TTTGCCTCTGCCTATCAGTTTCTCCCATACAATCTCAAGGTCTGGGAAAATCTGTATGTCTTCGCTCAAATTTACGAAGTGAAAGAGCACCGCAAGAAGATAGCGGAGCTGCTGGAGCTTTTCGAGCTGTCGCACCTGGAAAAGCAGATAACCGGCAGGCTGTCTTCCGGCGAACAGACGCGGCTCAATCTGTGCAAGGCATTGCTCAACGATCCCAAGCTCCTCCTTCTGGACGAGCCGACGGCAAGCCTGGACCCGGATCTCGCCGATAAAGTGCGTAAGATTTTGCTTCGCCGACAGAAGGAGACGGGCATGACGATTATCACCACATCGCACAACATGATTGACGTCCAGGAAATGTGCGACAGGATTCTCTTCATGCAGAAAGGGCGACTCATAGCCGAGGGTGCCTCCGAAGACATTCTTGAGAGATACGGCAGCGAGTCGCTTGAGCAAGTATTCATCACGATTGCCAGGACACCCGTTATCGAGGGGGTAGAGGTCCAATGAACTTGAGAATAGTAAGAGCGTTGATCGTAAAATATGCCTTCATCTTTTCGCGCAACACTTTTCGCGCGCTGGATGTCACATTCTGGCCGGTCATGGACCTGCTGGTCTGGGGGTTTGTTACGGTCTACATGCTGAAAGTGAGCCATGCCGTGCCTTCCATGGTCACGTTCCTTATCGCCGCAACGATTCTCTGGAACGTGCTCTACAGAGCTCAGCAAGTTGTGAGTGTCTGCTTCCTCGACGATGTCTGGTCGCGCAACTTGCTGAATATTTTTGCCGCGCCCATACGCACGACGGAGTATATCGGCGCAGCCTACATTGTCGGGCTGCTGCAGGCTGTGGTTGTCGTTATCACGCTCTCCGTGCTGGCGCTGGCCCTCTATTCCTTTAATTTGTTCGGACTGGGGCTTTCCTTTGCTCTCTTGTTCGCCAACTTGCTGGTCATGGGCTGGGCGATGGGGTTGCTCGTCATCGGCTTCATCCTGCGCTTCGGACCGCCGGCGGAGGCACTGGCGTGGGCTGTGCCTTTCTTGCTTCAGCCTGTTTCGGCAGTGTTCTATCCAGTCTCGGTGCTGCCGCCGTGGCTGCAGCCGGTGGCGCATATGGTGCCTGCGTCTCACGTTTTCGAAGGAATGCGCCAGCTGCTATCGCAAGGACGTCTCGATCCTGCTCATATCTGGTGCGCGGCAGCGCTCAACGTCCTCTATCTGGCACTGTCAGCCTGGGTATTCCATTATTTCTTCGAGGCGGCAAGGCAGAGAGGCTACCTGGCCAAGTACGCAGCCTGAGGCAGCAGTTGCTCGCTCCGAGGGCTGGAGTCCGCGTGCTTAAGCTGGCGGCAGCTTGTCGCGGTCCACGAGTAGGGCAGGATTGAGCAAGACAGCTGTGCCTGGACACGAGCTCATTGTGGAGTGTGCCTGGCGAATGATTCTTTACGGACCGGAGAGATGCAGCAATGTCTTATCACAAAAGAGAGGAAAAAAATTCGATTCACGCCCGGTGACAACTCCTGCCCACCAACCGATGCAGAGCGCTGATGTAAGAGGGATTCGTCCCGCAACAACCGCCGATCAGACGTACACCGTGCTCGAGAAACTCCGGCAGGCTCTTCATAAAATCTTCGACTGATTGAGCATAGCTTGCCGTCTCGCCCACCAGCTCGGCGCGCCCGGCATTGGCTTTGGCATAGACAGGAGCGGTTGTATGCTTGCCGATCTCGATCACCAGATCCTTCATCTCTGCGCTATCGAGGCTGCAGTTGGTGCCCACGACGTCAGCGCCTGCATCCAGAGCACCGCTTATCGCTGCCTGGACACTATTTCCCATCAGGGTGAAGTATCCTCGCTTGGTCTTGTTGAAAGTAAAAGAGACAATTACCGGCAAAGAAGTCAGACTTTTGGCAACTGCCACACCAATGGCTGCCTCGCGAAGATCCATCTGGGTCTCGAGAATGAGGGCATCCACCCCTCCTTCCAGCAGGGATTCTACCTGGCGCTCCAAGGAATCGCGCAACTCGGATTCGCTTAAATCACCGTAAGGCTCCAGTATCTTTCCTGTCGGACCGATATCTCCTATCACATAGGTTCCAGGCGGGCAGGCTTTTAGCGCAATTTCGGCTCCGGCGTAATTGATCTGGCAGGCTCTGTCTGAAAGTCTGCTGTCGGCTAGCTTGATCGAAGATGCTCCGAAAGTGTTGGTCAAGACTGCTTCGGCTCCAGCTGATGTGTACTGCCTGTGAACTTCCTGCACAATCTCCGGATGGTCCAGATTCCATAGCTCCGGCACCTGTCCTTGCTTCAGTCCGCAGTCGATCAGCATTGTCCCCATACCGCCGTCGAGTAAGACTACCCGCTCCACGGCGACATCAAGTAATGTTCTGGCTTTCAATGAACTTTCTCCCAATCGGCTCTGAAGTCATGACTTATTTTTCGATCCACCTGGCCATTGGTCGGGCGATTTGTTCAGGACGATTTATTCGGGACGACTGAGCAATCTCTTGCAGATAGTCACCGTCGCTCCGGCATCCTCAGCATAAGCGTCGGAGTCTATCTCACTGGCGAAACTCTCTGTCACTGGCGCACCACCGATGATTACCTTTACCTTTTCGCGCAATTGATTCTCCTTTAATCGCCGGATCACCTCTTTCATGGCGGGCATGGTAGTCGTAAGAAGAGCAGACATACACAGAACATGGGGTTGATGCTCCGTGATCTGGCAGATGAAAGTCTCGGCCGTTACGTTTGTTCCCAGGTCAATCACCTCAAAACCGGCACCCTCGAGCATGGAGATCACGATGCTCTTGCCGATATCATGCACGTCGCCTTCCACTGTCCCGATGACCACCTTTCCTCGCGCCTGAGCGCTAACTCTCGATAGCTCGGGCTGCAAGACAGACATGGCTGCCTTCATGGCACGCGCCGCCAGAAGCACTTCTGGCAGAAACATGTCTCCATCTTTAAACCGTGCACCGACCACATCCATAGCCGGGATCAATTCTCTGTCCAGGAAGTCTTTAGCGGCAACACCACTGCTGAGCGCCTCGGAAGTGATCTGTCGAGCCTTCTGTTGATCGCCTTCAATAATAAATCTGCCTGCTCCCTCTGAGCCGTCTGGTCTATCGAGCGTCATTGCCATCTCCAGTGAACCGTTTTTGCAGAAATCTTGCAAGATGAGGATTGGGACAGAGGCAGTTGCCGGAGCTCCAACGTCTGCAAGAGCGTTCTTTGTTGTCGGCTGCCAGCAGACTCATGATATCGTTACCTTCAAAATTGCTTCCCCCTTCTCGATCAATTCATCATGATCATCTGGCGCTCGAAGGTCGGATAACACCTTATGAGCATGGTGTCTCAACAGGTCAATTGCTTGCGGTGAACTTTCTGCCTGCCACTTCTCCAGGCAGAGCCCAGGCCATATCTGACTGTGCTGTTTGTGGATCTCGCGATAGAGCGAAAGTGTCTGCTCTGACATGAGAAAACTTCCACCTGCTCCGATGCACTGGATCTCATCCAGCCCCACGCAAGTGTCATCCAGCATGAATCCCTGGCTGAAAAGACGCGCCTGCCGGATAATCTCATTGGAGTATATGACGGTGGTTGGAGAAAAGACCAACGAGTCGAAGTTTCCCCCGACAAATGGTGCCAGTCCTACTTTGCCGAGACAGCTTGTAAGATGATTCATCCAGAGTGTGCCGGCAGCTAGCAGGTCAGGCCCCCAGCCGCTACCGCTGCCGGATGTTCCGCTGTGAGGGATATGATAATGAGCCATCATCTCGGCACAGGCCAGATTAAGAAGCATGGTCTGCGGTGTGTAAGCAGAGATCATGCTTTTCATTTCGAAAACAGCGGGCAGATTGCCCAGAATAACCGGTGTTCCTTCTTTGATGAGTTGAGCAAAAACCAGCCCGGCTAGAAGCTCGGCATTCAACATCACAAGCGTGCCAGCGGCCGTAATCGGCGCGGTTGCTCCCGACATGCCATAGCTAGAATAAATGAAGGGCAGTCCCTGATTTATTGTCAGGAGCATCTTTTCTGATGTCTCGCTATTCAAAACCAGAGGCGTGACCGGATTGAAATAAGGGATGATGAAAGGACGCGCAGCCAGATCGCCGTGCAACCGCTCGAGGAGATCGAGGCAATCTTTGAACTGGTGCCGGTTCGATACCAGGAGAACGAGCGGCTTGATGGTGTTAGCCATCATTTCGAGCGTTCCATAGACTTCCGCCCGGTCGCAGGCGATGTCCTGAATCACCCCCGGAGTCGATACCAGGTCGCAATTGTTCAGCGCCTGGCCTAGCCGGACGGAAATCTCCATATGCTTGCGGCTGAAAGGCGAGATCTCATCGGTATCGGGATGCTGATACCAGAGGTTAGTCACGCCTATGCCAAAGTGAGTCTTCGGGTTATTGCTATCCAGACGAAATGCAAGCTCTCCGCACCGGTCGAATATCTCAATAGATGATGGTGCTGAGATAAGGGCCTGCTTTACCATCTCGGCGTGTATGAAAACCTTGTCGCCATCGGAAGAGCAGCCTGATGCCTGGCAGAAGATATCTCTTGCCTGCTTAGACTCGACGCGGATTCCCGTATTTGCCAGCAAGTTCAGAGTGTAAGCATGAACCTGCTCGATCTGCTCTTCGGTCAAGACAGATATTTTCGGGCAGACAGAACTCAACACGTTACCTTTCAAAAGGAGTAACTTCCACCAAGTTGGAATGTTTCAGCATCAATGAATTATAGCCATCTTAAAGCGAGTTGGTAAGTTGCAAAACTGATGAAAGACCGCATGGTAAGAGTAAATCAATATAGTTTATGCACACGCTCCAAACCGATAGCTCGATGTCCAGCTTTTCAAGGTTCTATCTGTTGGCTGACGCCAGTGTGTCCTTCACTTGTCGGCTCTCTCAACGCAGGGCAATTATGTGCTTGCGGTGGCGGAAGCCATTTCCGTGGTATGCCTTGGCTTTGTGATGATGAAGATGGAAAGAGCCGGTTATGGGAGGATTTGAAGGAAGGCTCGAGGGAGGGTAAGAATATGTGCCAGACGGATCACCTGTCCAATAAGAACCAGCCCAGGTGTTGCCAGGCAGGGCTTTCATGAGTGCTGTGATTTCGTGGCAGCTGCTGCCGCCAGGCAGCAGATTCGACAGCCGGCGAGGACAACCAAAGCCTGCCTGACGGGCAAAGTTAAGACCAGGCAAAAGATTCATCGCCTTGCCGAAAGCTTGTGCTGGCGCCATCTGGCAGATAGGCAAAAACACTCCGCTGGCGCCGTGGTCTCGGGCAATGAGCTCGGGAATCAGCTTGTCAGGGTTCAAAGACATGCTGCCGATGCGGGGCTGATAATTGGCGTAAGCCATTGTGTAAGGAAATTGTGCCGGGTGCGGTGCGATGTTGAGCAGTCGGGTCGGCGGTGGCGGCGGGATCAAAAACTTGTCGCCGGCATGTTTGGGGCAGCCAGCGGGAGCCGGTTGCCCAAGGCTGAGGTTGAGCGTCAAAGCCAGAGCGGCAACGGCAGCCAGACAGGATGCTTTTTGCCGGTATAGGTCAGTGCCAGCTTGCCAGGGCATTTCTTGTCAATCCCTAGTAACGGCAATATTCTAGCTTTAGCGGCTCTTAGTCACGTGAAAGAAATGACAGAAAGATTGTGTGCTTCAGGGCTTGCATGGCAGTCAATTGCCGCACGAGCCAGGCGTCCTTATATAGACATTAACACCATCTATTCTGAAACTTGTTTTGCAGTCGATTTCTCGGGTTTCACGATGCCGCCTGAAGGGACGTAAGCAAGGGTGAGTGCACGGGATCATGGAAATTTTCTTAGTTGGAGTCAAAATGCCAGGGCTCAGGGCAAACCCGCTTGGCGGCAGAGCAAGGTCCATGAGACGATAGAGATGTTCGCCAAGGAGGAGGGTAAAGGATGAACAGGCTGACAAGCGCGGCTTTGCTGCTTCTGACTTTACTGTCGTCGATTTCTTCTGTTCTGGCAGATATGTTGCCGTATGATCCAAATGATAAAGATGGCATGCGGCGTACGCGTCCTCAGCGCCCCAAGCGAAAGCAGCAACCGCCTGAGCAGATACCGGTGCCGGAGCAGCCGCCGGATCAGCCGCCGGACAAAGAACCTGGCGGCAGGCCACAATTGTAGAGGCAGATCATCTTTCATCTTGAGGGCAGCATGAAGCCAAAAGAAAACCTTTATCGGTGCCAGCAAGGAGAGCAATGAACAAGCTGTTCTGGATGGGGCTCACAACCATGTTTGTCCTTGGCGCCTGGACGGCGGCAACGGCTAACATGGCTCCTTTTGACCCTGATGAACGCAGGCATCCGCCTGACTCCGGGCAGCCGCCAGCCGAAAAAGGTGAGAGACACCGGGGAAAAAAAGCGCCGCCTCAAGGCAAGCAAGCCCAAAAAGATCAGGGGAAACCTGCCGAACCGCCGCTGAGGTAAGATGAGATGTCCGATTGTTCGGAGTCTTTGGGCGAATTTCGAGCAAGGTTTGAAGTTTTTTCTTCAAACTGTTTTTGAGCGGCAGGTGGGATTTGGCAGGAAGTATTGTTATTGTGCGATCCCCCAGGCTGTTTGTTGCAGCCATGGTTTCTTTTGCTGCAGGGGCTGCCATACTGGCTGGCGCAGCGCCGCTGCCGTTTGCCCTTTGCACTGTTTTCCTTTTCGCCGGGCCGCACCAGTGGGTGGAGTTGCGCTATTTTCTGTCTCGTCTGCCATCGAAATTCGGACCTGTGCGCGGATTTTTTCAAGTTTCTTTTGCCGGACTTGTTTTTCTGATTAGCTCCTACATATTGCTTGCATTCCTGCGGCAGCAGGAAGTTCTTTCAGGCGAGGCCCTTTATTTTTCCTATGCTGCCTGGCACACACTCTTCATGCTGTGGGTCGTAGTTCTTGCTTATTTGCGCAGCCGCGACAACAAGCGCGTACGCTGGCTCTGGATTTTGCCGGCTGCTTTCGTCTTTTGCGCACTTGCCTGGATTGGACCCTGTTGGAGCGGGCTTGTGCTTGTCTATTTTCATCCGATCATCGGCTTGTGGATACTGGACAGGGAGCTGAGACGCAGCCGGCCAAGTTGGGTGCAGCCTTACAGGAAGTGCCTCCTTCTTGTGCCGGTGGCTCTTCTGTCGCTTTACTTCAGTCTTTCTTCCACGCCTTCTCTTGATACAAGCGAAGATCTTGCCTGGCAGGCAACCAGAATTGCCGGTGCGGGCATTTTGAACAACATTTCTTCGCACCTGCTTGTCTCATCACACAGCTTTCTGGAGGCTCTGCATTATGGAGCCTGGGTGCTGGCGATCCCCATTGCGACAGGGGGCTGGCGGAAGTGGCTGCCTGAGAGGCTTCCGATAGTCAGATCGAGCCCACGCTTGCGCTGCCCCGTGGCTGTTGTCTTTGCCGCTTCCACCTTCGCTTTGTTAGGCCTGTGGCTGGCTTTTGCTCTCAATTATTCAGCCAGCATCGATATTTATTTCATCGCAGCCGTAGGACATGCCCTGGCAGAATTTCCTTTTTTGCTCTGGCTGCTCTAAGGAGGCTAATTAGAAGGACTCTTGCCTGATTGCTTGATCATTTTGTGCGGATATCTTCTGACTGTGGCTTTCGAAACGCCTGTTCTTTGCCTGTGGCTTACAGGCAGACATTCGATGAAAGTTCGTGTCTTCAGCGGTTTTTTTCTCAGCGCTGTCAGTTATCCTTTCATTGCCTTTCTCATTCCCCGGCTCATTGACCCGTTTACATGCTATGGCGCTTATCTCTTTGTGGCAGAAACGTTTGCCCCGGCTAGCGAGTGCCTTGTCTTCTGGCTCTTATTCGGGCGGAAAAACAATCCTGGCTGGGAAGTGGTCTTGCAAGATTCAGGAGTGATTGTCGCAGCCAATCTTTTTTCTTTTGGCGCCGGTGAAATTCTCAAGTACTTTCACCTGATTCCGGTCATTGTTGGCTGACTGTCTATACAGATACGGACAGATCTTCTCGGCTTTCATATCGATGCGTTTGATTTGTGAGAATATAATGCGCACATACGCTATGGGGATTTTTGCTGTGATAAAAAGATGCCTTTTGGTTGCTCTTCTGCCGGCAATGTTTCTCGTGCCGCAGGCGCCTGCTCTGTGCGATCTTGTGACATACGATTCAAAAACGCACAAGAGGATCCCGCCGAACAACGTACGCAGGCTGGAGTGGTCGGAAATGGAGAGGCTGGCTCGGCAAAAGGCTATCGACAAGGCAAATGCCAGGCGTTCCCAGGGCCATCAGGCTGCCAGCAAGCCCCCGGACAAGGGAGCCAAAGCAGGAGAATCCGCCCTGGACAAGACTTCTCAAGGTGCATCCGCTAAAGCCGGGCAGGCTTCAACATCTAGGACAGCAAGCAAGGCTCAGCCCGCTCAGGCAACTTCCAGCAAGAAAACTAACGGTGTCGGGGTGTCTGCCAAGGGCAAATAAAGGAGCCAGGATTTTTCAGGCTCGGTGGACCACTGCCTTGGCAGGATACGGTGGTTTGCTCTGACTGGAGCCAGGATCGCTTTCCCTGAGCTCAGATGCTCGACTTCCTTGGCTCGACAAGGAACTGATGTCATATGAAGGCAGCTTGCCTATCAGCCCCGGAAGATGTGCGTTGTATATGCGCCGGGGCTGATAGGCAAAACAGTCTCCTTGTCCTACAATGCTGGCGTTGTGGCAGCGATGTGGCAAATAGCTGGTGTCGTCGCCAAGCAGGTGGAAGTAGGAAAGGAATTGTTGTGAAGAAGTCTCTTGCTGCTGTTTTGTGTGCTGTCGCCCTGGGGATTGGCTGTATTGCGCCAGCGATGGCTGCGGATTCCGAGTTCGGCGAGATAGTCGACGGTGTGGTGATGACCACTGCCCGACTGGCTGCCTTCAGCGTGGGCGCTGTCGTGGGTACGCCAATTGCTATTGTGCGCAAGACTTGGGAAAACTCGGGCAATATTGCCGGGAAACTGACCGGTAACAAGGACAATGATGTTCTGTCCACGGGCGTTCAGGTTCTTGCCCTTCCGATTGGCGTTTTTCCAGGAGCCATAGAAGGAGTGGGTTTCGGCACGGCCAATAGCTGGAAGAACAGCAAGGACAAGCCTTTCACCAAGGAGTTTTTCAGCCTCGGCGAACTCAAGGACTGAGCTTTCGCTCCGAGCCCCGGATGTTAATATCCCGTCTTTGCCGGGTATAGCTGTTGCTGGTTAGACTTTTGTTTGAGGTCGGTTCGGGTCAAGGAAAATGTTCAGTCAGTCGCGTCTTATCTGGGCTGTCGTTGGTCTGATTGCCTTTTTTGTCGTCAACTCATGGCACTTCAGCCGCAAGGCTATAGTCAATTTGTCGGATGTTATTGCCGAAGTCGACATCACGCAGGTAGAGTGCATCAAGCACGGGGACTGTTATGGACAGCAAGTGCGCATCGAGCCCCTGAACTGTCTGAAAGGACGGGTCGATCGCCCTTTCTGGCTGAAAATTCCCAAGCATTGAGGGAAGCCGGCAGCAGAGCCAGGTCGGGCTCTGGTATTCCTGAAGTATAACGGTGACGTTCTTGTCGAGACGCCGCAGGCCGGGAAAATGGCGGTGTGTCCTGTCAGGGACAACCTTGTGCTCTGGTATGTCGATGACCATCAGAGGGTGGGGAATCTCCGTTTGATCGATGCCATTCATCAGATAGAATCGTTCCAGTCTCCCAGTTCTTGAGGGTTGGCTTAAGGACGTTTCCTGTCTTTTATATTTATTGTCTGACTGAAGGCAGGTGGCAGTTTCCCGGTTCTGAAGGACCAGGGCATGACCGCTGTTTCAGTTGTTCATTCTCATTGCCTGACGGGAGGCAGGTTCTGGAAAGCCATTCTTATGTCCTGGCGATTTGCTGGATGCGTCTGAAGATTTTATAGTCGGCTATGGCCGAAAAACTGCGGCCGTCATCTAGAAGGCAGGAAAACTTTGCTTCATTGCGTCCGACCATGCTTCCGAGGGCAAATCCGCTCATGGCGCCGAAAAGTCCTCCCAGAAATGTCGCGCCTACATATGTGCCGATGAGTGGCGTGAGGTTGGCTCCGGCCTCGTGAAGGAAATGGGATTCTTCGGCTTTTGTCGGGATGACTTTCACCTTCTTGTCGAGGATTATGCAGATCTTGGACGTTTTTTCGCTCTCGCCATTTTTTCCTGGCACGAATACCATGCCGTGACCGTTGAAAATCCACTCGCCGGCCGGGATGTCACCTTCAATTACGCGCAGTCTGGTGTTGTCCAATTTACGATTGAAGTCTTCAAACAGTTTCATGCCTGGCCTCACAATGTTATTTACCTAACCGTCTGCCGTCTTTAGTACTAGTTTCCCCTGAACCTTGACGGTTTAAACTCATTATGGATCATCAGCGGTAGTTTGCGCTGGGGTCATATACTTCAACCTTGATTGTCCCTGATCAGCCCCCTGGCGCAGCTCAAGCACCAGATCTGTTTGGAATGGAGCGGCCAGACGATGGCGGCACCTTTATGCTGGATTTCTTTGCACTGGTAGCAGAACTGGATGTTTCGTTTGGCTTGAATGAGCTTCAAGTAGCCCTCTTTCGTTTTCAGTCCGATGTAGTCAGCGAGGAGCTTGCGAACATGGACGTCGCTTCCATAATCGCGCCGGAGCTGGTCGAATAGTTCTTGCTTTTTGTCAGCTGTATCTTGCGGTACTGGCTGAGACAGGCTGTCCAGCCGCTTGAAATTATCTATGAGCTCTTGTAGGGCAGGAGCAGGTGTGGCATCGGACAGTCCGGCTGCTGACAGTCTTCTGATTCTCGAGAAGCAGGGGGCGCAATGGGAACTTCGCGTGAGCGTGTCGAAATAATAGGCATCACCCGGATTTATCTTTCTATGGCAGCTGCATTGCCGGCAGGAAATTGCCACCTTGCGCTGCACCGTATCTGGTATCGTGTCTTTGGCTTGCTTTCTCAATTTGAACATGACATTGTCCTCGTGTTGATGATTCCCGCCATCGTATGGAGGGTCCAGTGTCCTGAACCGTCGAATGTTTTCTGGAAACAGTCGCCATCTGTCCGAACTTTTCTAGTTCTGTGAGGCAGACAGTTGAGCCTGACCACAGTGCCGATCATCAGTGCGCCGGTGTCTGAAAGAGTAGTAGGCGATGCTGGCAAAATTCTGGCTAAACTTGTCGCGGGCTCGTGAATTCCCCACTTACATCAAAAGGCTTAGTTCCTTCTGGCGATTTGTGAACTTTCAAGTGTTTCTTGTGCGAAAGAAAATGAGAGTCTGCTCGTCAGCGCCGGCGCGGTAGTGCTTTCAGGCGCTCGGAGAAGCCACCGGGACCGGCGGCGGCAGTGCCGGCTGCTGAGCCGCCGAAAAGGTCGCTGACCATTTCTTCGTCGCTGTCTTCCATGACCAGAGCTACCTCATTTCTGACTCTGCGGTAGCCTTTTGGTATGGCGAAGACACTGGCGGAAATAGATAAATGCTCGGCTTTTGTCGTATCGAGCGAGATGATGCGCTTGCCTCTGTCGACTTCCACAATGCGCAGAATCAGCCCGAGCCCGGATGGCAAGCCCAGCGGCTTGGTCATTATTTCCCCCAGACGTGGTGCTACTTTAATATCGTCGGCGACCCAGAATTCCGTTTCTTCAATGGGTATGTGCAAAATAGTGTGTGTGTCTCTTGGCGAGGCTGGTGGTTTGGGGGTCTGTGTCCCTGGCGCCGTACCTCTGGCGGTAGCAGTCTTAACTTTTCCCGCAGGCTCCGGTCTCGCTTCGATGAAGTATTGCGAGGCTTTCAGTCCGGCTATCGTCGCGCTCTTTCCTTTGCGTACTTTGCGCCCGCCAAGCTCGAAGCCATGTACGCCACAATATTTCGTCCAGTCGGAGCGCGTGGCGGAAAGGTAAGTCTTGTTCCGGTCGTTGTAAGAGACGACCCGGCCGTCAGGCGGCAAAACCATCACAGTGATGGCAGGTGCTTCAGCTATCCATTTGAAACCTAAGGGGCTGACTACAAGGTGCTCGCGACCGAAGTGCTTTCCTCGCTGGTCGATGACCCAGCCAGCCGGGCTGGCAGCAGGCTTTGGCGCAGACACTGCCGGGGCTGGAGGGATCCAGAATAAAAGCAGAAGGAGTGGGATTGCGGGCGCAAGAAAGGCAAAACACCAGTCTGCGCCGGGCAAAACCCGGTGGCGCATAGATTTGTTCAGGGCTGTTGATTGCCCAACAGGCATGTCAATCTCACTTGTCGTTCGCTCTTATTTCATGCCCAGATAATGCCCTGTTGAATCAACAATCCGCTCAAGTCTGGATGCCACCTTTCAAGCGGCTTGCAAGGTGGCACTATCTTCTGGGTAAAACATCTCTGGAGCCTGGTAAGTCAAGGGTGGAAAAGTGTGCCCTGAGGATCTGGAAAAGACAATCTCCGGCGTGAGCGAACAAGTGACCGCAGACTTGTTTGCCGACGGTCTGCCACCTCTTGATTCCACCGGAGAGCTCTGCGGTAAGATTTTATCCGGCAAATACGAGATGCTTGCTCAGATTGGGCAGGGCGGCATGGGTGTCGTGTACAAGGCCCGTCACACCCTGCTCAACAAGATTGTGGCGGTCAAAATGTTGCACCCTCATCTTGTGGGCATTTCGACCAATCAGCTGCGTTTCAAACAGGAAGCGGAAGCTGCCAGCCGGATCAATCACCCGAATGTCGTGGCGGTGCATGATTTCGGCGTGACCGAGGATGGCAAGCCTTTTATCGTTATGGATTACATCGAAGGGCGGCTTCTGTCCGATGTCCTTCTGGACGGGCAGCTGCCGTTTGAGCGCTTCATCCATATTTTCATGCAGACCTGTGATGCTCTCGAGCATGCGCACAAGAAAGGGATTATCCACCGGGATTTGAAGCCGAGCAACATCATACTGGTTCCCTCCGCCGGTGACCCGGATTTCGTCAAGATTGTTGATTTCGGCATAGCCAAGCTGCTTTCTGAAACGGATTCGAAAGCTGTGACACAGACTGGAGAAACGATCGGCAGTCCCCAATATATGAGTCCCGAGCAATGCCTGGGGCAGAAAATGGATGTGCGCTCGGATATTTATTCGATGGGTTGCCTGATGTATCAAGCTCTTTCCGGAAAGCCTCCGGTCGATGGAGAGAGCGTTTTCGAAATAATGTACAGGCAAATCAACGAAGTGCCAGCCGGCTTCCGCGTCTTGCGCCCTGATATCGGCAATGTCGAACGGCTCGAGGCTACCGTCTTTAAAGCTGTTTCGAAGAGTCCGTCAGAGCGGTACCAGTCCATGTCAGCTCTCAAGGATGCTCTGAGCGTGGCGGCTGGCGGGCAGAGGGGCTGGGCGCTCAAGTTGATGGATCAAATGCAAGTCATCCGTTTGAAGCTCTTGCCGCAGAAGAAAAGTCTGGCGCACAAGGCTATTTTGACCTGTGTCATCTCCGGGTTGGTTTTGACTTCAGCTTTGAGCCTCTATCGCGTCGTTGCACCACCGGAAGTGCCGCTTTCAGCTTTGCCTATGTCTTTGTGGCCGCCTTTCCAGTCGGAAGCAAAACCGGAGCCGGAAGGCTATGATCTCAAGAAATTGCTTGGGAGAGTCATGCTTGGACACATTGAAAAGGAGTTTGGCGAGGATTCAACCGCGTATGTGCAGAGGCTGGAGGAATCCAAACGCTTGTGCCTGATGCATGGCAAATATGCCGATGCCGTGCCGTTCATAAGGAAATTGATAGAATTAGCCATCAAAGGGGATTTTGCTGAAGATTACCGGGCGACTGTGCTTGCCCCGCTTTATTATTATTTGGGGGAGTGCCTTTACTTTGAGGGTGACTACAAGGAAGCGGGCAAGCAGTACGCCAACTCCTTGCAAGTGCTGGACTCCTTTGATCTCAAGCCTGAAATGCGCGAGCTGGGGCTGCCGCTGAGCCGTCTGGCAGATACATATTATTTCCGCCGTCAGTTCGGCATAGCCGAGCACCTGTACAGGAAGGCTCTTCCTTGCTGGGGCAGAAAAGATTCGACGGAGTCGCCGGCAGATCTGGCCAGCTTTCACAGCAAGTTCGGCGATTGTTGCTATCGCACAGGCAAGCTCAGTGACGCTGAGCGGTCTTTTGCCCGCGCAAAGGATCTCTGGGCTGGTTTGCCTGGCAGTGCCAATCAAAGAAACAGCGCCATGTGTCTGGATATGCTGGCGCTCATACATTACAACAACTGGCTGAAAGCGCAAGCATCCAGGGACGCCGCTGCAATGAAGGAAAACTCTGCCGAGGCCCGGAGCGATTTCCGCAAGGCTGTCGGACTGCTCGAATCAGCTGCTCCCAACAGTCGCGACCAGGCTCTCTGCCTGAAGCAGGAGGCTGATTTCTTGTGGCGATCAGGTCGCTGGTGGGATTCAATGGCAGCCAATTATCGCGCTAACCAAATACTCTCGTATGAGGCACATACCGACCGGAACAAGCGTTGAGGCAAAACTGCCGCTCATGCACTTGAGAGCATCTGACAATGCGCAGGAGCCCCGGAGCAAAGGAATTTAAGAAGGGGCGGTATCGTATTTGATATCAGGATCGCGGGCAGCCGAAGGCGCCGTTCTTGTGGGCGCGGTCCACCCCAGCTCGCTGATGGCATCATCGAAGGAGCATTGCAATTTCTGGCAATAGTTCAAGGCGACGATTGCTTGCTCTTGAGAGAGGAAGCCTTCACGCAGGAGGAACTGGCAGCGCAGGGCGGCATGCAGAAGCCGCTCGTCTATCAGCCCGTTAATGAGCAGTATTTTGCCAACAAGGGCAGCGTTACGCAGGCTGAGATTGAGTGCGTCCTGGATGTCGTCATCGGTAATCAGGCCGGCCATCTTCAGCAGTTCGCCAAGCTTGATCTTCTCATGTGCGGATGATTTGAGAAGCCCCAGCTCAGCCACTGCCTGCGCCATGTTGATTCCCTGGGACTGGATCTGGCGGAGCACTTGCGAGGCTTCCAGCACGTTGAGCGTATTGTTGTCTACCATCTCCTGCAAGCGCACAGCTGTGTCCAGAAGCTCTTTCGTGATCAGTCCACTGTCGACAAGAACCTCTCCTACTGGTTGCTCGCGCAGAAGTCCCAGCTCGAGCGCGTTTATAACGTCCTTTTCCACAAGCAGCCCGGCAATGACGAAAAGTTCGCCCATTTTCACCTTCTCGCTGGCTCGTGGTTTGTAAAAGCCGTGCTCGGCCAGTGATTGCTCGATTGTCACCTGCCGGAGGCGGGCAGCTTTCAAGCCTTGAATGGCCTGGTCGCGAGTGATCTTCTCGTCGCGCACAAACACCTGAGCAGT
>JAHFBI010000397.1 GCA_023250095.1 Candidatus Melainabacteria bacterium | reverse complement strand
CGCCAGGATTGTCTATCTCCAGCGACACCCAGCGCTGCCCCCATTTGTTCTCCAGGCGCGCCTGCCGGACAGCTGTCCAAGGAATTTGCAAAGCCGGATGCTGGAACTTGAACAATGGTCCGGGGCCCGTGTCGATATAGAGCCCTGTTGGGCAGCAACCTATGGACAGGCAGCCTTTATAACTGGACTGCTTGAAAGTACCGTATTGGAATTTCTGCCACTGCCCGGTAAATTCCTGCTTGACCCAGTACCTGTCAGCCAGCTGATGCCAACCGCTCACACGCGAGATAAGGGCCATGATCCCCAACCAGAGAGCCACGAACCAGACGGCAAAACCGCCTACCGCCGCCAGAGCCGTTAATTCTTGCATAAGCCCATCACCTCACCTGCGCAAAGTCGCGCGCCGCCAGCCAAATTTTACCTCTCAACCGCCGAGCGCGGCGGGGTCTTCTTCAGCCAGAGCAAGTAGGCTCCAGCCAGAGCCTCAGAATATTGCCCGGCGCGCGACTTTCTAAGATGCAACAGGTCCGGGAAATCGTTGTCGGGGGCCTGAAAATCCGGCTTTATCACAGAAGCACCCCAGGATAAGGCTTTCACCTGGAAAGCCTTGGCGTCGGCCCTCCTGATTTCGGTGACCCAGGGACTGGCATCAACGGAACTCATGGGAGGCTCGAAAAAAACCACATGCCCGCCATGCTCGCCCACCATATTGACTATGTCTTTGACTACACTCTCATCAAAGCAAGCAACAGGTTTTTGATCTTTGAGCAGAACGGCAGTCCACTCCCTGACAAAAGCACGTGTCTTCATCACACCCTGCTCGTCGGTCCTGATACCGCCCTGAGAAGAAAGATCCACTGCAAGTCCGCGGGCATCCGTGCTGTTTTTCAGCGGGGCGCCAGAGAGCAAATTCTTCAGAGCCGCCTCGCCGCGAGCAAACATGGACGCACGCAACTGAGGCACTTTCATGGCAAAAGCCGAGATCTCGCCAAGGGCCACGCAACACTTGTCTTTGAGCGGAGCGTGCGAAACCATCCAGTATCTAAGCAGCTCCGGCGCGCCCACAAAAGGTGAGAGAAGTCCTGGTTGCAATTTATCTACCCAGTCATCCGTCCATGTGTCATAAGACGGTATGCCTTTGGGCGCCTCAATAAAGACGGTCGAGCCCTTCAGGCAGTCCGGGTGGTTCATCAAGAGTTTGCGCAGCCCGAAATAATGCTCGGCCATCGTGCTGTAGCCCTCACCCTGATTGGAAGCAGTGGACTGCTTCCCTGAGGCGCAATCGACTCTGGCAAGAAAAGTGCCGATATCGACAGCAGCTGCTACCCGAGACGATCCCAGAAAGAGATAGTTGATTTGCCCCGACTGCAAATGCTTGGCTGTCCAGTTGTACCAGAATTCTCCTTCCGCCTGCCTGTACATGGCTTCAACCATCAAAAGAGGGATGAGCGGAATGAGCAAAAATTTGGCTGACAGTATTGCGAATTTTTTCACTGAAAGCTACTTACCCTATCAGATGCTCGCACACGCTATTGTTCCATGCAGACAAAATGTGCCTAAAACTGAAAATAAATGAACTCCTGACAATCAAATTTGCCGAACATAACAATGATAGTCAAAGCTGTGTAATAGAACGGCCAGCGCACCGACAGCGGCCAGCCGGCAATCATCTGCCCTACATGTCGGCGCCCCTGAATGAAATGCCCTACCTCCATGATCAAGATGCTGACAAACGCCACCGCAAGCTCGAACCTGCCCAGCGCAAGAGCGAAAACATCGGACAGGCTGCCGCCTGCAAACAAGTGCGTGACTATGTAGCAGGCATCAGACATATTGCGCGCCCGAAAAAATATCCAGGCGAAAGTCGCGAAATTGAATGTTATCAAGATCGAAAGGGCTGTCTTCAAATGATGAAGCCTGGACAAGCCAGTAACATGGCAGAAAGCATCGCGCAGCCGCTCCGTCAAAATGCACAAAATCATGTAGGCGCCATGCAATGCCCCCCAGACGATGAAGGTCCAGTTGGCGCCGTGCCAGAAACCGCTCACGACAAAAACGATGAATAGATTGAGATACCAGCGCCCTTTGCTTACTCGATTGCCGCCAAGCGGGATGTAGAGATAGTCCCGGAACCAGGTCGAAAGCGAAATATGCCAGCGCTGCCAGAACTCACCAATTGACTTCGACCAGTATGGGCGGTCGAAATTGCGCATCAAATTGAAACCCATGACGCGCGCCGCCCCGATGGCAATGTCCGAATAGCCAGAGAAGTCGCAAAAAATCTGGAAGGAAAAGAAATAAGTAGCCAGAATGAGAGCGATACCCGGAAACTGAGTAGGCTGGGCGTAGACCTGATTGACAAGCACAGAGAGCCTGTCTGCAATCACGACTTTCTTGAAGAAACCCCAGACCATCTGCTGCAAGCCGCTGACCACGCGATCGCAATCGAACTTGTGCTCGAGGTAAAACTGGTGCAAAAGTTGCTGCGGTCTTTCTATCGGTCCGGCGACAAGTTGCGGATAGAACATGACATAAAGCGCGTATATGAACGGATTTTTCTCCGCTGCCTGTTTGCCGCGATACACCTCGATGGTGTAACTCATTGCCTGGAAGGTATGAAACGACAGCCCGATCGGCAGGATGATCGACAGGCTCGGAATGAGATAGGCAATACCGGCCATTTGACAGAGAGCCGCCATATTCTCATTGAAGAAATTGTAGTACTTGAAGACGGCAAGGACGCTGACATTGGCGCAAATACTCACAGCAAGCCAGCCTTTCCTCGCCTTACCCTCAGCCTTTTCGATGAACTGCGCGGCGAAGTAGTCGATGACAATGATCAAGAAAAGCACCAGTATATAAACCGGCACCCAGGCCATGTAGAAGATGCAGCTTGCGCCAAGAAGCAGAAGGCACCGCCATTTGTGCGGCAGCAAAAAATAAAGCACCGTCGTAAGCGGAAAAAAGATCAAAAATTCCAGCGAGTTAAACAGCATTGCTTCGCTCGCTGTAATAGACGGACAGGAAGTTTTTGTGAGGCAAGGCTCTTCTTAGGCTCTGCCGCCTCCGCATCATTGCCCCGCTGCATTTTGCTGGCTGCCTCAGCAGCTGGAGAAAGTTCATGATCCTGCCGCCTCCGCATCATTGCCCCCCTGTAGCCTGACAAAGCAGGCAAGCCCTAAGCCAAGCAGAAGCACATTGGCCAGCCCGAAAGCAAACGGGTACAGACGAGCATCAGGAGCCGGATTGAGCGAAAGAAACATTATCCAGCTCACGACAGGGTAAGTATAAAGAATCCACGACCAGGCAAGACGAGCCCGCGGGAGCGCCGCGAGCACATGTGACAACGACAGGCCAGGCAAAGTCAATGCCGCGGGAATGGCCAAAAAGAGGCAGTCGTAGGCGTGCGTGTGCGGACTCATCACCAGCGCCGTTACAACCGAAAGCGCCATCGCCCAGTTAATTTGCTCGTGCCCGCGCCTGAAAGCGCTTCGCCAGATGAAAAACAGCACCGGCAGGCTGAGGGCCATCAGAGCAAACGAAAGGACAAGCACGACTTTCTGCGGAAAGAGATAGCTCAGCAAGCCGCGCAGGCTCACCATGATTGTCGAAGACACACCCATCTGCCCGCCTTGTTCCTCAGCCATCATCAGCACTTGCGGATAGCCAAAAACATTGTGCCAGCCAATTGTCAGACCGGAGACACAAAGAAGCAAAAACTCAAAGGCAGCAAAGCAAAAAAGCAAGCGAGTGCGTTTTCCCGCCGCAGCAGCCACTGCAAAGAAGAAAAAATACTGTGGCTTGATACTGACAAGCGCCAGAGCAAGTCCCGCCAGGACATCCTTGCCGCTTCTCAGGCAAAGGAAATATATGAGAAGGAAGCCGACATAGAACCACGTGAGCTGCCCCCACCAGAAAGTCTGCCAGGAAGGAAAACACGAAAGCGCCCCCACGCAAAAAGCTGCCGCAGCAAATC
>JAHFBI010000096.1 GCA_023250095.1 Candidatus Melainabacteria bacterium | reverse complement strand
TCCTCGCTCGACTATGTTCCGGCTTGCTTATCTGATTCTGTCTTGCTCTGGCAAGGACGGACTTCGATGACGGTTTCGCCCCCCCGGGTAAAGATCTTTCTGGCAACACGCTGAATATCTGCTGGTTGCACTTTCATCAGCGCTTCCATATCCTTGTCGATCAATGAGGGATCTCCCCAGAAAAGGGTGTATTCGGCCAGCTTCTCGGCTCGGCCTAGACTGCGCTGAAGGCTGTCATAGCTGGCGCTGGAAAAATTGCTTCGCAAGATCTGGTTCTTGGCTTTTTCCAGTTCGGTTGGCGATACGCTCTGAGTTTTGAGCCTGGTCAGTTCGCTGTCGAGAATGTCGCGTATCTTTTGCTGGCTGTTTCCAGGCTTGTAAATGATAAAGGCCTCGAAGGCTGCCGGACCACGTCTTACATCGAGCCCGGCGTCGGCCTTGAGAGCGACCTTCTCGCCTTTGACCATGCGCTGATAGAGGCGGGATGAGTCACCTTCGGAGAGCACTTTCTCCATTATGAGCGCGGGGAAAAAGTCCGGGTCCCTTCTGGCGGGAGCTTTCCAACCCAGGCAAAGGGCCGGAAGTCTGGCGTGCGGGTCGTCGACTTGCAGAAATTTGGCTTTAGTCTGCTCTGGTTCGGCAACCTCTGGCTTAGGCGGAGATGGCTGTCTGGGAATGCTGGCAAAATACTTTTTCACCAGTTTCTCCATATCTGCCGAGTCAAAGTCGCCGACGATAGCCATTACGGCATTGTTGGGGGCATAATAAGTCTTGAAGAAATTTCTGACGTCGGAAATGGAGGAGGCTTCCAGGTCTTCGAAGGAGCCGATCACCGGATGGGCGTTTGCCCAGTTGTCGAAGAGCACTTCTTCCAGCTTGAGAGTGGCTGGTGTGTAAGGCTGATTGTCAATACGCGAGCGTTTTTCTTCCTTGACTGTTTCGAGCTGATTCTTGAAGTTCTCTTCCGTGACCTTGAGAGAGCGCATACGGTCTGCTTCCAGCCAGAGGGCCAGCTCGATCTGGTTGCTGGGGAGCTTCTCGAAATAATTGGTGAAATCCGGATGGGTCGAGGCGTTGAGCGTACCGCCGGCCCCTTCGATATATTTGAAATGCTCGGTTTTGCCGACGTTCTCCGAGCCTTCGAACATCATGTGTTCGAACAGATGGGCAAAGCCGGAGCGCCCCTTTTGCTCGTTGCGCGCACCGACGTCGTAAACTATGGCCAGTGCCGTGACCGGCACGGCATGATCTTCGGATAGCACCACTCTCAGACCGTTGTCCAGAGTGAAGTCTTTTGTTACAGGGATGAGTGGTTGCTGCCATTCGGCAGCGGTTGCCGGCTGAGAGCCCAGGCACACTGAGGCTAAAATGGTCAAAAGGGAAAATGCACGTTTCAGCAAGCTACAGCTTGAAAGCCTATCTTTTTTATTCATCGTCCTCATCGCTAGGTCCCAGATTAATTGACGACCAGAAGATCGCCACCACCAGAATGGACAGAATAGCAGACCCCCAGGCTATTCTGCTTGGAACCCCAAACTTGTTCATCAACATATAGACTGCTATTGCCAGAAGGCAACCCAGCACAGCCACGGCATGATTAACTGTGAATCTGGGCGCCATACTTGTCCATCCCGCTTTGTCCTGACAGGCTTGACCTATGGGAAGATCATAAGCTCTGGCGAGCTGTTTGGGCGCGTTTGTTTGGAGCTTTTCGCCGGTTCAGTGGGGTTAACCGAATCAGCTGGCTGCTTGCGCTTGCTTCTCTGGGCGGCGTGATCCAGCCCTTGCCGGGACGGCAAGGCAGTTAACCGAAACGCGCTCCTGATAGCGACTGCCCGCACTTGCACTCATTGCGCTCATCAGGAATAGAGGACAGAAGCTTGACGAGCATGTTTTGCAATTTGCTCAGATTGCCGGTGAAAACTTTGACAACCTCGCTGTGCGAAACAGGTTCAACATCACCGACGAGCCCGCAATCATAGTCGGTGATTAAAGAAATGTTGACAACGCAAAGCTCGAGTTCTTTTGCCAGGTGGGCTTCCGGGTACTGGGTCATATTGATTACTTCCCAGCCCATGGAAGTGAACCATTTGGATTCTGACTTAGTAGAAAAACGTGGTCCCTGGATGACCACGACAGTGCCTTCCGGATGGGTGTTGATGCCGCAATCCCGCGCGGCTTTGATCGCCAGTTGCCGCAATTCACTGCAGTAAGGCTCGGCTGCCGAGACGTGTGTGGAAACCGGTCCGTCATAAAAAGTGTCGTTGCGCCCTGATGTGCGGTCGACATACTGGTCGCAAATGACAAAGTCGCCGGGCTCCACCCCTTTTTGTAAGCTGCCGGCTGCGCAGGGCGAGATGATCCGACTTACTCCCAGAGATTTCATGGCCCAGAGATTGGCACGATAGTTGATCTTCTGCGGTGGCAATTGATGGCTCGCGCCATGCCGGGGCAGAAAAGCCACGCGTTTGTTGCCGAGTGTGCCCAGGACAACCTTGTCGCTCGGAGCACCGTATGGTGTCTCCACCAGCCTCTCTTCTGCATTGTCCAGCAATTTGTAAAAGCCGGACCCGCCAAAAATTCCAATATCTGCAAGCTTGTTTTCCACTGACAGCGGCCTCCTTATGTCTCCAGGGTCGCTTAATCTCATAGCCGGCTGCCGGTTTCTCCGCTGTCAAATTCAGGGAAATTCCGCTGCCGGGTGATCAAGGCAGGAAGTAGCATATATTAACACCCTGAAAACGCGCCGGATTTGTGAGCGAGATGAGGGATCTGTCTGAATCAAGCCCTGCCGGGGTACAAGCAAGATAGATGCTCAGGGAAAACCCGAAGCACAACTCTTCTGCCGTTGTTATGATGGCTGAAGGGGAATTTCTAAAAAACAGCATTTACCAACATTTACCAAGGAAGCTCGAGATAACTTATGCCCAGATCCAATTTGTGGAAGCTTTTGGTCACCCTACCGCTTGCCCTCTCGTGCTCGCTGGGCGGCACCGGGCGGATTGCTCAGGGTTCAGGCATCGCCGATGCTGAAAATATCAAAGTTGCAGCTCAGCCCAACGTCAGGCTGATTGTCCAGCGTCCGGTCATCCGAGCGGCAGCCTTGAGCCCCGAGGAACTCTACCGCAAGGTCTGGGCGCTCATCCGCGAAGAGTTCTACGATCAGAGCTTCAACGGGCAGTGCTGGGCACGTTGGCAGCATCGCTACGACGGCAAGTTGAAAACCGGCGATGACGCTCACAAGGCCATTGAAACCATGCTCGCCAGCCTCGGCGACCGCTACACGCGTTTCCTCGATCGCGATGCATTCGATGACGAAAAGGCCCAGATTGAATCACGCCTTTTCGGAGTGGGCATTCAAATCGGCATGGACAAGACACAGAAGATAGTGGTCATCGCTCCGATAGACGACACGCCTGCTTCTCGGGCCGGTTTGATGCCCGGTGACGAAATTGCCGAAATCAACAGCAAACCGACCAAAGGATTCTCAGTTGAGGAAGCTGCCAAGCAAATAAAAGGACCGAAAGGTACCGAAGTCACCCTTACCCTGGTGAGGGCCGGCAAACAGCTGAAAGTAATCATGAAACGGGACGAGATTCACATCAATGCAGTGCAAACAGCCAAGATGATTGATCCTGACATTGGCTACATTCGCCTGACGAGTTTTATTTCGCAAGATGCCAACAAGGAAATGGTCAAAGCTTTGAACAACCTGTCTCCGGCCAAGGGCATCATCCTGGACTTGCGGGATAATCCGGGCGGGCTGCTCACAAATGCAATCGAAATTTCCAACATGTTTCTCGAGGGGCAAAGAGACATCGTCTCGACCGTGGACAAAGATGGTTATAAAACGCCGGCTCAGTCCGATGGCAAGCCAGTCAGCCAGCAGCCTCTGGTCATCCTTATAAATAAAGGAAGCGCCAGTGCCTCAGAAATTGCCAGTGGCGCCATGCATGACAACAGCCGGGCTGTTCTGGTCGGAGAGAAATCCTTCGGCAAGGGACTGGTTCAGGGGATCACACGCCTGGAAGATGGCACGGGCATCAATGTGACGATTGCCCGTTATCTGACTCCAAACGATACTGATATTAACAAAAAGGGCATTTCGCCCGATGTAGCTGTCGACCTCACAGACAAAGATTACAAAGAAGGGCGAGGACCCTGGTGGCTGGATCCAGAAGGTCCCATGGCCAAGCGGGCTCCGGAGGACATGAAAGACATACAGTTGCTCAAGGCTGTCGGTGTTTTGAAAGAGAAGATCAAGAATCCGGTCGTGGTCGGCGCATCCGTCAGCCTCAATTCAGCACATCATCAGTAGTCCACCGACTGGCAGAAGAAGGAGATCAGGGCTTTGCTGGCGGTTTTCCGGCCTTTTAATTTCCCAGTCGGGAAAGGTCGTGTTAGTATGGCTGGCAGATTGAAAAATTAACTGAGCCGACGAACCTAGAAACGAGTTCGGACGTGTCCAAGCAAAAGTCTGTCGCAGACAGCGCCGGCAAGAAGTTGCCGCCGCAGGGGCTGATAATATTTGGCGGCGAGTCTTTTTCAGGCAAGACTGTCTTGATGACAGGACTTTGTGCTGCTTTGCAGGATGAAGGGCATACAGTGAAAGCGATCAAGCCGGTCTGTATCGGCAGCAGATTGGCGGTAGAAGCCGAGCTGTCTTTCATTTCGCGTATTTGCCTGAGCAAGATCGACTATCCAGTCAGCTTACTTGGCGGACCAGGGCGTTTGAGTGAGGCGGAATGGGCGCAGACGATTGGCGCTGCCAGAAACTCTCCCCGTGTGACTTTGCTTGAGTTGCCAGGCTCTTGTGCCACGCCTTTGTCTTTCGTCGAGGATAAAAGGCAATTCTGGAGAGACGGGGCTGATCTGTCCGTCGAGCTTGGGTGGCCTTGTTTGCTTGTTGTGAGATACGGTTTGAAGACGGTCGAGCAATTTTTGCTCAATGCCGAATCCCTGATTCTGCGCGGGGCAGACCTCATCGGCTTAGTCGCTGTGGAAACGACTGCCGATTCACACCAGGGACTCTATCCAGATAATCTCGGTCTTGCCCTGAGCGAGCGCGTCCAGGTCCCCTTTCTCGGGTGCATTCCATACAGCCAGTCCATTTCTGTTCTCGATCAAAGCCAGGGCAATCTCAAGAAACTGGTGGCCAACTCTCTCGATCTGCTGCCTGTCATGAAGCGGCTGGAATTGCCCCTGCTTGTCTGAGCCTCGGGGCTTTAGTATTTTCATAGGGCGGCGGCAGAGTCGGGCAGGCTGTGGCGAAATCGAAGGCGGCAATCCTTCATTTCGCATTAATTCCTTGCAGTAAGCCGCTTTCATATGACATTACTCATTAAATCTTAAGGCGAATCTGATAAACATTAGGGCTACAAACCCGGTGGTCAACAACCGGGAAAGCAGGTAGTTGAGTGGACAGACAAACTGCGGCTGTGGATAATAAATTACCCGTAGGCGAGCGCGAGCTGATCATCTTTACGCTGTCTGATTCTAGCGGCGAGACGGCAGCCTCGGTGGCGCAGGCTGCTCTTGTGCAGTTCCCACCCGGTCACGCTAGCATTTATCGCCTGCCCCAAGCGCGCAGTTGTCAGCAAATTGCCGGCCTCGTGCGGGAGATTGCCAGCGGGCGCTCTCTTATTGCTTATACTCTCGTCCTGCCTGAGTACAGAGAGACACTCGAGGAAGAAGCCAGGCTCAATGGAGTTCCCACTATTGATCTGCTCGGACCGATTATTTCCAAAGTGTCGCAGCTGACTGATGCTAAGCCGCTCTCGCAGCCGGGGCGCTTGCATCTGCTAGATGAGACCTATTTCCGGCGCATGGAGGCAGTCAATTTTGCCGTGCGTTTCGACGACGGCAAGAATCCAGAAGGAATAGGACAGTCTGACGTCATTCTTACCGGTCTTTCGAGGACAAGCAAGACGCCCAATTGCATGTATCTTGCCCAGCACTACGGGCTGAAAGCGGCAAATGTGCCGATCGTGCCTGGAGTCGACCCGCCGCTGGCTCTCTTTACCGTGCCGGCTCGCAAGATTATCGGTCTGACCATCGATCCGCACCTCCTGCACAACTTGCGGACCACCAGAGCGCAGATTATTGGCATGCCGCCCAATTCCGAGTATGCCGATCTCGACGAGATCAAGAGCGAAGTTCAGTATGCCAAGCGCATTTTTCGCGAACTTAAGTGCCAGATGATTGATGTGTCGGCCAAAGCAATCGAGGAGACCTCATCGGAGATCTTTCTTTATTTGCGACATTAGGTCGCTCGAGCAGGTATCCGTGCTTGCCGGCTAGGTCCGGACTCAAGTGCCAAAATGTGGTGGAGGCGGTTTGGAGATGGCAGGACCATCCCCTTCTTTTTGTTCAATCAGGCTCACGGGCCAATCCAAACAAAGGAGTACTTCACAATGTTGACCACAAAGGGAGCTGAAAAGGCTGTCGAAGTGAAAAGGGTCTTTCTATTCAACGATGCTTACAAGCATTTTGAAGGCAACCGCAACATAATGCGTGAAATGCTTGGCGGCAAGGGAGCCGGGCTGGCTGAGATGACGGCTGCCGGTGTGAACGTGCCGCCAGGAATGACCCTTCTGACATCCCTTTGCCGTGAGTATTATGACAATGGGCAGAAAATGCCTTCAGGGCTTTTCGAAGAGATCAAAGAGGAGCTGAAGCAGATCGAAGCTCAGCTCGACCGCCGGCTTGGCGATACCAAGAAGCCTCTCTTGCTGTCGATACGTTCGGGTGCGAAATTCTCCATGCCCGGCATGATGGATACTATCTTGAACCTCGGGCTCAACGATGAAACAGTAGAGGCCCTGGGCACTCTCACTTCCAATCCGCGTTTTGCCTGGGATTCCTACCGGCGCTTCATCCAGATGTACAGCAATGTCGTTCTCGAGATTGCAAAGGACAAATTCGAAGACATCATCGAAAACAGAAAGCACAAGCTGGGTATAAAAGCTGATACGGAGCTGGCTTGCGAGCATTTGAGGGAACTGGTCGGTGAGTTCAAAGCTCTCGTCAAGTCCGAGCGCAAGGTGGACTTTCCCCAGGACACGGACAGCCAGCTTTCAGGCGCCGTCGAAGCCGTTTTCCGCTCATGGAACAACAGCCGGGCAGTCTATTATCGCAATCTCAACAAGATCGACCACAATCTGGGCACTGCCGTCAACGTTCAGGCCATGGTTTTCGGCAACTTTGACGACAACTCCGCCACCGGTGTTTGCTTCACGCGCAACCCTTCCACCGGCGAGAAAGTTCTTTATGGCGAATACCTGGTCAATGCGCAGGGTGAAGATGTTGTGGCCGGGACGCGCACGCCGAGAAAGATTGCCGAAATGTCTGCCGAAATGAACACTGTCTATAAAGAGCTGGAAGAAACGGCATTGCGCCTGGAAATGCATTATAAAGATATGCAAGATATAGAGTTCACCATCGAGCAAGGCAAGCTCTTCTTGCTGCAGACCCGCACCGGCAAACGGACTGCCGCTGCTGCCGTCAAGGTGGCTGTCGACCTGTCCCGCGAAGGGATTCTCTCGGAGAAAGAGGCTCTGTCACGCGTCGAGCCAGCTCAGCTCAACCAGCTTCTGCTGCCGAGCTTCGAGCCCAAGGACAAACAAAATGCCAGAGCGCAGGGACGCCATCTGGCGACCGGGCTGAATGCCTCTCCAGGAGCTGCCATTGGCGAGATCGTTTTTTGTCCGGATGAATCCGAGCGACTCGCCGAGATCGGCAAGAAGGTTATTCTTGTTCGGGTGGAGACCTGTCCGGATGACATCCACGGTATTGTGCCCGCGCAGGGGATCGTCACCATGCGCGGTGGCATGACGAGTCACGCGGCCGTGGTCGCTCGCGGTATGGGCAAGCCTTGCGTGGCCGGATGCGAAGCTTTCCGGGTAGACCTGGATAAGGAAGAAGTCGCAGTCGGCGGCAAAGTCCTTCGCAAAGGCGATCTTATTTCAATCGACGGATCGACAGGCGAAATTTTTGCAGGCGCTATTGCCACGCATGACCCGCACTTCAGTGGGGAATTCGCTGTTCTTCTGGAGTGGGCCGACAAAGTGCGTACCCTTGCCATTCGCACAAATGCCGACACTCCTGAGGATGCCGTTCGCGCCAGAGAGTTTGGCGCCGAAGGTATTGGGTTGTGCCGCACGGAACATATGTTCATGAGCCAGGAGCGTCTGCCTGTCGTTCAGCAAATGATCCTTGCTCACACGACCGATGAGCGCAAGGCGGCGCTTGCCAAGCTGCTGCCCATGCAGAAACAAGACTTTATCGGCATCTTTAAGGCCATGAAGGGGCTTCCTGTCACTATCCGCTTGCTTGATCCGCCTCTGCACGAATTCCTCCCCAAGCACGACGATCTCCTTGAAGAAGTGGCGACAATGAAGGCCAAAGGCGTGAAGGGCACGGAGCTTCGCGAGAAGGAAGCACTTCTGGCGAAAGTAGAAGAACTCAGAGAAGCAAATCCGATGATGGGCTTGCGCGGCTGCCGGCTCGGGCTCGTTTTCCCTGAGATCAATTGCATGCAGGTCCAGGCAATTTTCGAGGCGGCCATAGCCGTCAAGAAAGAAGGTCTGGAAGTCTTTCCCGAGATCATGATCCCGCTTGTCGGCCATGTCAACGAGCTCAAAATTGCCCGCATGCAGTTGGAAGCTGTGGCCAGGGATGTGATGCAAAAGGAAAAGTTCACTGTTGATTACAAGTTCGGAACCATGATCGAAATACCGCGCGCTTGCGTGACGGCCAACGAGATTGCCGAGCATGCCGAGTTCTTCAGCTTTGGCACTAATGACCTGACGCAGATGACTTTCGGCTATAGCCGGGATGATGCTGAAGGCAAATTTTTGCAGCGCTATCTCGAAGGCATTGAATGGGCCGGGAGCACCTACAAAGTTCTGACAGGCAATCCTTTCGAGGTGCTGGATCAAAGCGGCGTGGGCAAGCTCATGAAAATCGCCGTGGAATATGGTTTGCAGACCAGGCCGGATCTCAAGCTGGGCATTTGCGGCGAGCACGGCGGTGAGCCTTCCTCGATTGCTTTTGCGCATCAGCTAGGGCTCTCTTATGTCAGCTGCTCGCCTTATCGCGTGCCTCTGGCCAGACTGGCTGCTGCTCAGGCTACTTTCGGTCAGGAAGAGAAAGACAGATAAGCTCTGAAATTTCAGGGGTTGCTGCCAGAGCCTCTTTTTGCGGTCTCATCTTTGCCCGGGCTCCTTGATTAGGGCTCGGCAAGACACAGTTTGCTGGCGCCCTGCTGCCGGGCGGAGCTTCCAGAAAGGTTGGACTGCAGGTATGCCTTTCGCCTGTCAGGTCATTTCGCTTCTTCTCGAGGCGGAAAAGCATTATTTCCCGGTGGTTCTTCAAGTGCTCGTGGAAGTGGGTTTAAGGTCAGGCATCTGCCTTAGCAATGTCGACAGCTGGCTGCGAAAAGGTGCCTGAATCGTTTTTTATCTCAGGTCGGAGTGCCGGCAGCTGGCGGTTCTGGGGAGTTTCTGCTGGGAAAAAGGCTGGGGGTGTAACAAAAGTGGACATAAAGGTACAAATATCCGGATAGTCCCGAGTAAAATTCAGAGACCACATCAAAATGCTGTCACCTGAGACAGGTGACCGAGGAGTCTCAAGTCATGCGCTATAAAAAATTGTGGCTGGGTTTAAGTGTTGTAATCCTGGCTTCTTTTGCCGTGCTCGGCTATTTCGGCTGGCAGATTTATGTGCAGGCGCCGCCTGTGCCTGAGCGAGTCGTTACCCCAGAAGGAGAGGTGATTTTTACCGGAGCCGACATACGAGACGGACAGAATGTCTGGCAGTCGATTGGTGGGCAGGAGGTCGGCACTGTCTGGGGCCATGGAGCTTATGTCGCCCCTGATTGGTCGGCTGATTTCTTGCACAGAGAGTCGCTTGCCTTACTCAATTTGTGGTCCACCGCTAAGTTCAATAAAGCTTATGCCTTGCTCGACCGGCAGAAACAGGCCGCCCTGGAGGAGCGCCTTCAGGAGGAGTTGCGCCAGAATACTTATGACGAGAGGACGAAAGACTTGCTGGTATCTTCCGACCGGCAGGCGGCTATCAGTGAGACGGCAGGTCATTATGCCTCACTTTTTGGAAGCGATCCTGCACTTGCCGGATTGCGCAAGGCTTACGCCATTCCGGTGAATGCCCTTAAAGATCCGCTGCGCCAGAGGCAGATGAACGCCTTCTTTTTCTGGGCTTCTTGGGTCTGCTCTACCAACCGTCCAGGCTCGACAATTACATATACCAATAACTGGCCCAACGAGCCCCTTATCAAAAACGTTCCCACCGGTGAAATAATAGTCTGGTCCATTATCAGCACATCTCTCTTGCTGGGCGGCATTGGCTCGCTTGTCTGGTATTTTGCTTCATGCCCTCATCAAGCTTCTCCCGGGGAATTTGTGCCCGAGACAGATCCGCTTCTTGCTTTGAAGCCAACTCCCTCAATGCAGGCAACACTCAAATATTTCTGGGTGGTGCTGGCGCTCATTCTCGCTCAGATTGGTCTGGGGGCCATCACGGCGCACTACGGTGTGGAAGGCTCGGGCTTTTTCGGGATACCTCTGTCTCAAATTTTGCCGTATGCTGTGACGAGGACCTGGCATACCCAACTGGGCATCTTCTGGATTGCTACTGCCTGGCTGGCTACTGGACTCTTTGTTGCGCCAGCTGTTTCCGGGCACGAGCCGAAATTTCAGAAGGCTCTGGTCAATGTGCTCTTCGGTTGCTTGCTTGTCATTGTCCTTGGCTCAATGGCCGGACAGTGGCTGGGCGTGGCTCAAAAACTCGGTCTGGAGCAAAATTTCTGGTTCGGGCATCAAGGATATGAGTATGTCGATTTAGGACGGTTCTGGCAGATATTTCTCTTTGTCGGGCTTTTCCTCTGGCTTGGCTTGATGGGGCGTGCTATGTGGCCTGCCCTCAGAAGAGGGAACGAGAACCGTCAACTGACTGTTTTGTTCATGCTCTCGAGCCTGGCTATTGCCGGGTTCTACGGCGCCGGTCTGATGTGGGGGAGACACACCCACCTGGCTGTGGCCGAATACTGGCGCTGGTGGGTGGTGCACCTCTGGGTGGAAGGTTTCTTCGAAGTCTTTGCCACAGTCGTCATAGCCTTCCTTTTCCGAGCCATGGGGCTGGTGCGCGCTTCGACCGCGACTTCCAGCGTCCTTTTCTCGACGATCATCTTCCTGTCCGGAGGCATACTGGGCACATTCCACCACCTTTATTTCACAGGGACGCCAACGGCGGTGCTGGCTCTGGGTGCCACTTTTAGCGCTCTGGAGATTGTGCCTCTCGTGCTGGTCGGCTTTGAAGCCTGCCAAAATCTCTCTTTGTTGAAAATGAGGACCTGGGTGGAATCCTACAAATGGCCTATCTATTTCTTCGTAGCGGTGGCCTTCTGGAATATGGTCGGAGCCGGGCTCTTCGGTTTCCTGATCAACACGCCCCTAGCTCTCTATTACATGCAAGGGTTGAATACGACGGCAGTGCACGGGCACACGGCTTTGTTCGGAGTCTACGGCATGCTGGGTATAGGACTCATGCTCTTCTGTCTCAAGGGTATGGCTGTGCGCCAGACATGGAAAACAGGAGCTCTCTCATACGCATTCTGGTCCATTAACATCGGGCTTGCTCTCATGGCTTTGATCAGCCTGCTGCCTGTAGGTATCTTGCAGACTTTTGCCAGCATCGAGCATGGCATGTGGTATGCCAGATCTGCTGAATTTATGCAGACAAGCCTTATGAACAATTTGCGCTGGATGCGCGTTCTTGGTGATACGATTTTTGCCACTGGCGCTCTGGCTCTTGCCTGGTTCGTCTTCGGACTCAAAGGCGGCTGGTCGGTTGCAGGGCTTCTGCCGGAAGCAGCGGAGAAAGACCGTTCCCTGGCTGCAGCTATCCCCCAGCATCCAGGGTCGGCTCTCCGCTCTCACAAGAGCCTGGATGCCCGGCGCAAGCCCTGAGAAGGTCTTGCAGCAATCGTTCGACAGAGGAGAGTACCTGAGGATGGATGTGCCATTCTCAGGTATCTTTTCTTGCGGTAAAGCCTGCTCCTCGAGATTAGCCCATGTTCGAGGCGGGCACATCTCAAATGATTGCCTGGCTTGAGCCTCTGCTGAATTTTTCATCGACTGGTGGTCTCGACATGACATCGGCTGTAGATGCTTTTTTGAACAAGCTCGGGCGTACCCTGTCCGGACGTTTGCCGCAGGCTCTGTCGGCTCAACCAGCCGGAAGGCAAGGTTACAGAATTGTCGCTGTCAAAGATTCTTTCCTCAACCGGAAGCTAGGGCGATGGTTGATTCTTTCTCGTCTCGGGCAGGGGGCCATGAGTATTGTTTATAAGGCCAGGGATGAAATCACCGGGCAGACCGCGGCTGTGAAGATCATGCGCCGCCAGCTACTGGAAGATCCCTCCGCCATCAAACGCTTTCAGCGCGAAGCAAGAGCTCTGAGTCGCCTGACTCACCCCAATCTTATAGCTGTCTTCGATGTCGCTCAGCTGGAGAGCGGTCAGCCTTATTTTGTGATGGACTTTCTCGAAGGGCGCACGCTTGCTCAGATTATTCAGGAGGAAGGTGCGATTGGCCCTGAAAGGGTTGTGAGTATTTTTCAGCAGGTGAGCCAGGCTATGGAACACGCTCATGCTCAGGGGATCATTCATCGCGATCTCAAGCCGGGCAATATCATGTTGGTCTCTAACTCCGAAGGCCGAGATTTTGTCAAGGTAGTTGATTTCGGTATAGTCAAGGCTGTCGGTGAATCACAGCTATTTTCCCAGCGCCTGACTCAGACAGGTGAAATCTGGGGAACTCCCGTATACATGTCGCCAGAGCAGTGCATGGGCAAGGATCTCGATGGGCGCTCGGACATATATTCGCTGGGTACTGTCATGTATGAGTGTCTGACAGGCAGAGAAGTTTTCCAGGGACGCAAGATAACCGACATTATCCTCAAGCAGCTCAAGGAGGTGCCGGCAGCGCCAACAGAGGTCAGACCGGATATCTTCATTCCCGGTTGGTTGGAGTCCATCGTACTCAAAGCTCTGGAGAAAGATCCCGGACAGCGTTTTCAGTCAATGTCCCACTTGAGCAAGGCCCTTCATGTCGGTGACGTGCTTGTGCCGTCCGAGCAAATGCCTTCGACAGGCAGAGGGTTCGTCAGCCAGGCCATAGAAGCCTTTCTCAAAAGCGACGGACAAAGCTTGATAGCTGTCCCGGAGGGAATCTCGGGGACAGCACCTCCTCCAGGACTGAGGCAAGAAGAGGCTTTGGAAAGTGAGCCGGACCCTTTCTTGCAAAGGACGCTCGGCGAGCGTTATTTCGTTGAGAGCATTGTTGGGCAGGGCGGCATGAGTGTCGTTTACAAGGCCAGGCAGGTCATGGTTGACAGGCTGGTGGCCGTAAAGATGTTGCATGCTGATATGAGCGCTGACGAAGCTTGCGTGAAGAGATTTCAGCGCGAAGCCAGAGCCATGAGTCATCTCTGTCACCCGCATCTCATCACTGTCCATGATGTCGGGGTGGCACCGACCGGGCAGCCTTATTACGTTATGGAATACGTCGAAGGATTTTCTCTGGCTGAGGTGCTCTCTTCCAAGGGTCCTCTGGCTCCAGATAGAGCTTTGCCCATCTTTGCCCAGATTGCTCAGGCTATGGATTATGCTCACCGAAGCGGGATTATTCACCGAGACTTGAAGCCTGACAATATAATGCTCATTGGAAACGGTCCTGTCACAGACTTTGTGAAAGTGGTCGATCTAGGCATTATTAAAGTCATGGACGATTCGCCGCTCTGGGCAGAGCTTGTTAGCCAGAAGCTCACGCGCACAGGGCAGACCTGGGGGAGCCCGGCATACATGAGTCCGGAGCAATGCCTGGGGCAACAGCTTGATCAAAGGTCCGACATATATTCCTTCGGCTGCCTGATGTATGAAGTCTTGAGCGGACATCCTGTTTTTGCTGACAAGAAAGTCACAGAGGTGATAAACAGGCAGGTGTGCGATATGCCTGCTACTTTTGTCGAGATTGGCTGCAGCAGGCAAATCCCTTCTCTTCTGGAGCAGACTATATTCAAGTGCCTGCACAAAGACCCGCGCAAGCGTTTTCAATCGATGAAGGACCTCATTCCTGTGCTTCAAGCTCTGCCTGGCTCGGGGGGAGGTTCTGTCTTGCCGAAAGACAAAGTCTCAAGGACTCGGGACGACAAGCCTTCTTCTTCTGGGCCGAGATCTGCTGGATTACACTTACATTCAGCTTTGCCGTGCCTGGCACTGGCGGTTGTGGCTCTGCTTGTCGGGATATTTATCGCCTGGTATCTGGCCAAGGGGTCCCATCAGCTGCAAGGAGCTGACTCAGCAAGGAAAAAGGCGCTAGAAACACTTTCCAGTAAGCGCGTGTTTCCGCCGGCAAGGGAGGGACAAAGCTTAAGCAAGAAGACTGATGGCAGGCTCTCAAACAGTCCCTTGCAATCAGGCGACGAAAAAAAAGGTGGGCTCAGAAGCGATGCAGAAGGTCAAGTCCAGCTTTCACAAACAGGATCAAAGAAAGTTGACTCGCACTTGTCGCCCTCAAGCAAGTCAGGCAGAGGACATCGCGGTATCGCCCATCATCGTGCGGCAAACACCCGACAAGACGAGGTCCCGGCCGATCATTATACTGTGCTCGACTTGCCGGCAAAGCGAAAGCGAGCAGACGATACTTACGGATATTACGATCTCAAGTCAGGCAACTAAGTGCCACCAGCACAAGTATGTCAACCGGTTCATAGTAGCGGTGCATGGCATGTCTCAGTCTTCGGTCAGGGCGGCTTTCCAATCGCTCAAAACGGTTTGCATCTGCTGGCGCAGAGCTTTTACTTTGCTTGTGCGCCGCATGGTCTTCTCGACCCTGGACATGTCTTGCGCGGCAAAAGCCTCTGCTCCAGCCATGGCCAGTGCCTCGAGTTCGCGATCTATCAGCTGGGACATCAGGTCACAGACCTCGGAGAGAGTCATTTGCCGATTCTCGCCCACCTGTCTGGACTGAGGGCGCGGTGCCGATATCTCTCGAGCAGCTGCTGGTTCGAGCTGCTCGCTTAGACTTTCCATTCCGGCAGCAAATCCAATACCCCCTGGCGTTTGAGCAAGGTCTCTGTTCATTCTTTCGCCGATGCTGGCGCCACCAGCCGTCCTCTGAGGAGCAGGCGGGGCCGGCGGTAGGGAGCCTTGTCCGCTGGACAAAACAGGGGATGGCCTGGGGGCACTAGGTGGTTGAGGCGCGGAAGCAGGCTGAGCGGATGGGATGTCCTGAGTTTGGCGCGGTGGAAAAACAGGGGCACTAGGTGGTTGAGGGGGGGCAGCAGGCTGAGCGGGTGGGATGTTCTGAGCCT
>JAHFBI010000396.1 GCA_023250095.1 Candidatus Melainabacteria bacterium | reverse complement strand
CTCTCCGGAAGCTTACCGGCGTGGTCAGCAAGACTCGCACAGCGGTTATTTTCATCAACCAGCTGCGCCAGAAAATTGGTGTCATGTTCGGCAATCCAGAAACCACCCCTGGTGGCAATGCCCTGAAGTTCTATGCATCTGTTCGTCTGGACATCAGAAAGATTGAAACCCTCAAGAAAGACGGTACCGAATACGGCAACCGCGTGAAAGTCAAAGTCGTGAAAAACAAGATGGCTCCACCGTTCCGCATTGCCGAGTTCGATATCATCTACGGAAAGGGTATCAGCACTTCCGGCTGTATTCTGGACATGGCCACGGAGCTTGAAATTGTCAAAAAATCCGGAGCTTGGTTCAGCTACAACGATGAGCGCCTAGCTCAAGGGCGCGACGGTGCTCGCCAGTTTCTGGAAGCCAATCCGAAGATGCTGGCCGAGATCGAAGCGAAAGTACGCTGCGAAATTGCCAAGCCGCAGCCTGTAAAGCCTGCCGGAAAGTCCCTATCCAAAGAAGAGGGTTAGACGCCGTCGTTCGTGCCCGGGTGGCTTCTCCGCAACTGGAAGCGAGCCCCCGGGTCCAGGGCTTCCGGCAATAGCGCAGATTCTTGCCGGAAATGATAGCGACAGCAAGCAGATCTACAATAGACTGGTATTTGATGCCGCCCACGAAAACCAAGCACCGGAAAAAGGTGTCCCAAAAATCGAAGGCTCCCACTCCCAGACTGGCGACGCCAGTTTCTCTTGCTGTGGCAGCAGGCGCCGGAGCGCTGCTGGGACTTTCGGCGCCTGGGTTCGAGCAGGGTTATATTGCCTGGTTCGGCCTGGTGCCTTTGCTTTTGCTCGCTGTCGCGAGCCCCTCTTTTGTCCAGGCTCTCTGGCGCGGGCTTGTTTTTGGTACAGCCTACAATCTTGTTTATCTCAACTGGTACTTTCACCTCCACCCGCTGGACTGGATGGGCTTTGCCTGGTGGCAGAGCATCTTGATGGCAGCGGCAGCCTGGCTTATCGTCAGCTTGCATCAGGGTGTGCTCATAGCCCTGTTTTCCGGGGTCACGCGCATCCTCCCTTTGTGCGGGGGACTTGGTGTCAGGCAAGTGGAGGAGAAATGGAAAGTCCCGGCCTTGTTCGTGATACCACTCATCTGGGTGCTCATTGAAAACAAGCTCGGTAACGCCCACGATCTTCTTGGTGTGCCCTGGTCGATGCTGGAATATTCCCAGTACAAACTGCTGCCCATGGTTCAGATTACAAGCTGGATTGGCGGCATCGGACTGGGCTTTCTCATTGTTATGGTGAATGTGGCTCTTTCGTCTTTGATTGCTACCGTTTCGCAACGTTTGTCTTTCAAATCACTGGCTGCTTTCTCCGTGGGCTCTGCTGTAAGTCAGCTTCTGGCAGTGGCGCTGGGTGTCGTTTCCGTTTATGCTTTTGGTCTTTCCCGTCTGAGCGCAATTGCAGATGGTGATACCACTTGCTTGTCGGTCTTGCAGGGCAATATCAACATCGATATGCAGAAGACCAGGCACCGCTATACTCTGGGCGAACTCATTGATCACTACCGTAAGCTTGCTCTCAAGTGCCCGCCCGGCATTTGCATCTGGACGGAAAGTGCGCTGCCGGCCTACTTGAAGAAAGAGCAGGATGCGCAGGCGTTTCTTTCCCAGCTGTGCCGGCAAGGAAAGGAGGACATGGTCGTCGGCTCCCTGGACTGTGATTTCGACGGGCACCCTTACAACTCAGCTTTTGGTGTCGACTCTTCCGGCAATCTGCAGGAAGCTGTTTATCACAAGCGTTACCTTGTTCCTTTTGGTGAATACACGCCAGCCTTTGTAAATTACTTGCCGCACTGGCTTCAGCGCCTGACAGATACGCCGGCCGGGACGGGCTTCAACTGCGGCAAGTTTCCTGTTGTCCTCGATCTGTCCGGACATCGCATAGCACCGCTCATCTGTTTCGAGACCGTTTCGCCCGAGCTGGCGGCCGCCAGCGTGCGCAATGGCGGGCAGTTGCTCGTCAATGTCAGTGACCTGGCCTGGTTCCATGATTCAATGATCGGCCCGCAGATGACGGCTTTCTCCGTTATCCGGGCTACCGAAAACGGGCGTTGTTTCGTGTTTGCAGCCAACACCGGACCTTCGGTCATCATCGATCCTGCAGGACGAGTCACTGCCGCTTGTGGCGCGGGACAGCAGGCAGTCCTGACCGGCAAAGTTACTTTTTCCGGCAAGCTGACACCGTTCACTCAGTGGTTCAACTGAATCTGCCACTGCCTGAAAGTGCGGCAAGAGTCGGCTGAGAAAGTTGACGAGCCATCGGCGTTCCTTTATCGCTCGACAATCCTGGAAGGACTGCCTGGGCTTCACAGCTGCCAGGCTGGCTCAGATGAGCCAGCTTTGGGTCGGCGCAGGTGATTGCTGGCCGCAATGCCTAATGTCTTCGATCCACTTTGGTGGCAGCGGGGATCTCGATGACAACGACAGTGCCGCCCGATTCAACTGAGCGCAGCTGTCCCATGGCCACTTCGCCCCAGCTGTCGGAGCGCCCGGTCAATCCTTCTCCCTGCTGGGCTACCTTTATGCTGTTGTCGCGCGGATTCTTCTTTTCCAGTCCCTTGGAAAGCTGAATAGTCAAAGTAGTCAGCCCATTTTTGGTGCGCTCGCTGACAACCCGTCCTTGCCCGATCTCGGTCCAGATCTGGTTGAGCGTGTTGGTGCCTTCGCCCCATTCCAGAAGCTTTACCGGCTTGCTGAGCCTGATCATGCTCTTCCCTCGTTACGCCTGGCTTTCATTGCCAGCCAAATCAAACCCACAGACAAAACTTGAAAATAACACATTCGCCGGGCGCGTGCCCGACTTGCCACTTAACCCTTAATAGAAAGCTGTTTCAGAGAAGATTCGAAGGGCAGACCTTTCACCTGGAAAGTGCTTTGCATGATGGCAGGATCGCCAGTGCTGTCTGTCGTGATGAACTTGATGACATCTTCGTCTACCGGACCCTTCGGGATGAAACGGGCGATCAGTCCAGCCAGCCTGAGCCCGAGCTTGGTTGGCAGCTTGAAAAGTGGTTTGGATTTGCCCTGATTATTTACGGACATCTCCAGCAGCTGGGTAAGAGTATACGACTGTGGTCCGACCAGCTCATAAGTTTGACTGGCTGTCTTTCGATTGTAAATGCTCTGCACGATGCAGGCTGCCACATCATCGGCTGAAATCGGGCGGATCTCGTTGAGCCCGCTGCCGACCACCGGAATGATAGGACCGTGCGCTGTCCAGAAATTGAGCAGCTCCATGAGATGGCAGTGGTCGCCGAAGACGAAGGAGGGCCTCATTATGGTCCAGTGGAACTTGCTGCTTTTGATAATCTGCTCTGCCTGCCACTTGGAAGAAAGCTGCTGGCACTCGCTGTGCTGCGTGACGCTCAGGCAGCTTATTTGAATGAAGCGCTGGATACCCTGGCTTTCAGCTGCCGCTGCTAGATTTGCCGTACCCTGGATATTGATCTCGTCGCAAGGATAGTCAGGCGTAGATCGCATGACGCCTGCGCAATTCACAATCGCCTGACAGCCTGCAACAGCAGCTGCTACTCTGTCTGGATCCCGGATATCGCCTGTGACGACATCGACCCCTATGCGGCGAAACTGCGGCAGGAAGCTCTCCTTCCAGTCGGCCAGTCCTCTGGCCATTACGCGCACTGATTGCTGGTTGGAAATCAGTAGCTGTACTACCCGGTTGCCCACCAGTCCCGTACCGCCTGTTACCAGAATCATTCATCAGCCCTTTCGTCGCGCCGCTGGAATTATCTCATAGGGACGGTAGTCTGTTGGATTTGCCTGCCAGAAGGAAACCTGTCTAAAGCAGGTCGCAGGATGTGGTGAGAAGGTGTCCAGTCCAGCTCTGAGATCTGCTCCTAAGCTCTAAGGCCACATGCCGCTGCCGAATCTCAGGCCACCGCCGCCAAAGCCGAATCTCATGTTAGTGCCGCTCAT
>JAHFBI010000395.1 GCA_023250095.1 Candidatus Melainabacteria bacterium | reverse complement strand
GCTTGCTCTGGCCGGGTTCGGAGGGATTGAAATTGCCACTTGCGCCTCGTCCGAGACTGTCAATGCCAGACGCACTATACCTAGATCCGTTTTCATGACACTTGTCACTGTCGCTCTCATTTATAGTGGTATGTGCCTGGCCGTAAGCTCGGCCGCTCATTATGTCCTCAGCCCCGACAAAGCCACCATGCTCGTATCAGGGACAAATGTGCAGGCCACCTGCCCGGCAATTGCCGGTTACCTGGGCGGACCTGTCTGGGGGCTGGCTTTTACGGCCTGCGTCGTAGCCTCCATTGTCGGCTGCGGCTTCAGCTGCTTGCTCGGCAACGCACGCGTGGCCTATTCCATGGCTTCGACCGGCCTGTTTCCCCAACAATTTGCCCGCCTCGATTCCAAAAGCGGCGTTCCCCGATATGCTCTCTGGTTTCAATTCTGGTGTCTTTGCCTGATAGGCGTCGGCGCCAATATCATGGCCCGCACAGGTGTTTTCCCGGACGCTTACACATTTCTGGCAGAAGTCTTCGGCTTCATGTATGCTTTTGTAGCGCTCCTCTATGCCATCTGCGCCGTCAGCTTGCGCTATACTGACCCGACCATGCATCGTCCCCTGAGAATCGGGCGGCAGGGAAATTTCCTCATGTGGGTCCTGGCACTTGTCACCGCTGGCATCTGGGGTTTCGCTGCTTTCGGCTGCGTACACTGGAGCCACCAGCTGGCAGGAATCGCCATCCTTCTGGCCGGCATCCCCATTTATGCTTATTATCGTCGCCGCGGCAGTCAAAAGCCAGAAGCCATGCTGCAGAGGGTTGACAGCTCGGGAGCGGGACTGCCCTGAGGGGCTGCCAGCGCTTTGCCTGTCCAGGGATGTGTGCTGCCGCCAATACGGCAGGCAGCCAGCCACAGCTGCCCTCACAGCATCTAGCAGGATCCCATCTGGCTCGATACCCGGGAGTGCCTGGGTCTGTCCTGGCAAGAGTCAACTAACCGAGCCGGGTTCAACCGAGTGTATTCTGCCGGGTACAGGTTCCCCCGATTCTTCAGGTTCGGCAAGCGGTATCTTGAACCAGAAGGTGCTTCCTTTGCCTTCTTCACTTTGCACGCCAATTTCACCCTGGTGCGCTTCGATGATCTGCTGGCAGATCGACAGCCCCAGACCGGTGCCGGCGTTGCGCCTGGAGTCAGCGACTGCCACTTGCTCGAATCGTTTGAAAATGGATTCTTTCAGATGGGCGGGTATTCCCCGTCCTTGATCTTTCACTGACAGGCAGACATGGTCGCCTTCCAGTCCACAACTGATGGTAATCGAGCTTTTCTCAGGCGAAAACTTGATAGCATTGCTCAGAAGATTGACTGTGACCTGGACAAGCCGGCCGCCATCGGCAAAACAGGTGATCGGCGGGCAATCAATGATAAGCTCGATTTGCTTTCTTTGGGCAGAGGTCTCGACTGCTTGTACAGACTGCTCAACCACGCTGGCCATATCAGTGGCTCTTTTCTCGAGCGGCATCTTTCCGGATTCGAGTTTTTCAATATCGAGAAGATCGTTGATCAATGTAAGCAAACGTTCGACATTGCGCTCCGCAACAACAAGCTTTGTTCTGGCCAGCTCCGGCAACTGCCCGAAAGCCCCGGCGTCGAGCAACTTTATCATCCCGAACACGGCTGTCAACGGACTGCGAAGATCGTGAGTGATCATGGAATAGAATTCCTGCTTCAAACGCTCGATCTGTTTGCGTTCCGAGATATTGTAAACGACACAAAAAAGCGATTTCTCCTTTTCGGACCAGTAGACAGACCAGAGCATATCGATAGAGGCGCCGTCTTTGCATGAGAGACGATTTTCCAGCGACGTACTTGCTCCCCGGGCAATGACATCGCTCAGGGCTGACCGGGTGTTAGCCAGGTCATCGGCAACAACCATTTCAAGGACCGACTTCCCGATCAATTCTTCTGCTTTGAAGCCCCAGACCTTCTCACTGGCAGGATTCAGGCGCGTAAACCTCCCGTCGGCGTCAAGGCAGCAAATCACTTCTTGCGCGTAGGAGACAATGGCTCTTTCCTTCGCAGAGGCGTCGGCAAGAGCGTCAGCCATGTCATGAAAAACCCTGTCTAACGCGGCAATCTCGTCCGAGCCGGAGACTTCCGGGCGCAGGGTCTCACCGGCAGTCAGGCGCCGCGTATTATCGACAAGCATCTGCAAGCGGCTCGTAATGTTCTGGCTGAAAAACATCGCGATCGCAAAAGCGATGATTACATTTACAGCCACACCGCAGCCCAGGACGGCACAGATCAGTTGCCGCGTCTTTATCTGCTCGGCTGCAATCTCTTCGCTAAGAACGGCTTCCGGCGCGGTGAACCGGTCCACTGCCTCTTTGACTACATTGAGGGCTGTCTCCATCTGGCGAAAAACAGTCAAAGAGCCCATCAACGCGCCAAAACCACCGCCACCACCGGCTGGTTGCGCAGACAGCTCCTCCAGTGACTCGCGCATCTCGTCGGTCACTGCGCAAATTCTTTCCAGGGCAGCCTCCTGCCCTGGATTGTCACGGACCAGCACCCTCAACGTTCTCACCTCGCCGGCAACTGATTCTCTTTGATTTTCAATTATGTCCCGACGGTTGTGGATCCGCAGACCAGGAACTGTGGCGCCCAGACGCTCGGTAACTGCAGTGACCAGGTCGATGAACAGTTGATTGGCATGATAGATGACTGCCTTGGAATGTGCCTCCCGCTGAAGCTGCATCTCCAGGCTGTGCTGCAAGGTAATGAGGATGGCAATGAACATCAGCTCGAATATGAGCGGCACGGATACCAGCAACATGCCTTTGTGGAAGATTCTCAGTTTCAGCGGCATGGAGAAGCCTATAGCTCCACTTCTTTTGGGTTTCATCTCGAAAGCTGCCCCGAGCGGCGCTGGACTTGCAAGGGCTGCCGCAGGTCTATTGCCATGTACCCGCCGGCATGGGACACAAAACAGTGCTCTGGAAGGGCTATGCTCTGCCGACATTGTTCAGTTGGCTCTTATGCCCTAAGATAGTTCAAGCAGTTGCTACCAGAGCTAAATTCAATAAAAGCGCAATAAGGGCCGTCCAATGAGCGAAGATTGCAAGCTAGGAGAATTACTGGTTGGCTGGGGACTCATCCGCACCGACGACCTGAACGAAGCAATGGATATGGCAAGGGCAACAGGCTTGCCGCTGGGGCAGGCGCTGGTGATGGCTGATCTGCTACTGGCACACCAGCTGCGCTGCGCAGTGGCCGTGCAATCGCTGCTCCGGGATAATCTCTTGCCGCCCGAGCTTGCCCAGGCGGCAATGAAACTTGTCGTGAAGCAAAATTACCCACTGGACGTGGCACTTTCCGAACTCGGCTGGGAATCGGATGCCGAGGCGGTCCACAATCAGCTCGGCGATCTGCTGGTCGAGGCGCAAGTAATATCACGCGAAGATTTTCATCGCGCCCTGCACTCCAGCCTCAAGAACGGCCTGCCGCTCGGCAGGCTGCTTGTGGCAGGCGGGCTGTTAGATTTACCCTTCGTTGAGTCGGCGGTGCGCTGTCAGTCCTTGATCAGGAAAGGCTCCATAACCCGAACGCTGGCAGTCGCCTGCCTGAACCGCTGCAGGGAAAGCGGTCTGCCGATCGAGAGAGTTCTCGAACTTGTAAGCAGCATCTAGCCCTGCTTTTCTAGCTCAGCGCTTCCAGATCGGTGCGCAGCTGTGTGGCAGTTGCGTATCTCAGCTGTAAATCGACATTGGTGGCTCCAGAAACCAGACGGTCCAGCTCCTGACTGACAGAAGCATGCGCCATAAGCGGATGCGATGTGCAAATCGGCACCGGGTCAGAGCCGGTAAGAAGGAAGAATAACGTTCCGCCAAGGGCATAGATATCAGACTGGGGGGTGGCTTTGCCCCGGAACTGCTCAGGGGGAATGTAGGCATGCTTTCCGACCACTGTTCTGGTTGAAGTCGATTCAATCTGCTGAGCGA
>JAHFBI010000394.1 GCA_023250095.1 Candidatus Melainabacteria bacterium | reverse complement strand
TCTCAAACCTCGAGCACAACATCAATTGGCAGCAGCAGGTTTTGCCTTGAGCTCTTTTATGCGCTTGCCCACCTTGTCCGCCTCGTCTTTTTTGTTCTGCATATTCAGGTGCTTCTGATAATTCTTCAGGCAAGCGATAAGCCCGCCTTGATCTTCTTGCTTCTCGAGAGTACTGATAGCGCTCTTGTAAGTTTTGTCAGCATCATCGAACTTGCCCTGCATGTCCAGGACATCGCCTAGGCTTACCATGATCATCGGAATCTCGGGATCGTCTGGATTGGTTTTCTCAGCAATGGACATTGCCCGGCGGAATAAAGGCTCGGCCCGGTCATATTCTCCCTGGTCGTAATACAGCCCGCCGAAGTTGTTGAGAATCTTGCCAGTCTCCGGAGCATCCGGTCCGGGAGTCTTTTCTGAGATGGACAGCGCCTTCTTGAAAAGAGGCTCACCCTGCTTATATTTGCCCTGCACGCAATAGAATTCAGCCAGATGTGCCATATCCTGTCCAACTTGCTGATGGCTCTCACCGAGCTTTTTCTTGGAAATATCCAGGGAGCGCAAATATAGCGGCTCGGCCTTGGCGTAATTATCCTGGTCGGCATAAAAGTCCGCCAGCCGATTGAGCGGTTGGGCCATTTCGGCATTTTCGTCTCCGAGAGCCTTCTCGTATATAGCCATTGCTTTCAGGTAATACTCTTCGGCCTGTTTTTCGTCTTCTTCCGCTTTATAACAGTCGCCAAGATCCTCCAGAGCCCGTGCGACTTTTTCATGATCGACACCATAAGCTTTTTCCATCAGACCCAGGGCTCGCTTATAAAGCGGCTCGGCCTGGTCATATTTTTCCAGAACCTGATAAAGCAAAGCCAGGTTATAAACAGTGGACGCCAGGCGCTTGTCTTTCTCTTCGAATTTTTCTGCTTCTTTGAGCGCTGCTACAAAATTCTTTTCGGCTTCTGCATAATTGCCCGAAGCATAAGCCGCTTCTCCAGCCTTGCTGAAGCCATCCCACTTGGAGGCGCAAAATCCAGGGCTGGACAAAACCAGAACCAGACTCTGGGCCAGGATGGCAGCCAGAAGAGTCCCGCGCCGGGGAAAACTGTTGTCAAACATGATGCTATCCACTCCGCTTAAACGGTCAATGCCAACGGCTAGATGCCTTACAGCATAACACTGCCACTTGCCCACACTGGAAGGCAAAGTCCACTCAGGGCAAAGCGCCTCCTCCGATTATTCATTCAGGATAAAATGCCTGGTAACCAGTAATTATGGAATGTCCACCAGAGAAAATGTCCGGTAAGATGTCGATAAGACATCCAGTTAAGCGGTCCGGTCACAAGGGCAAAAAGAAGAAAAACTCGGTCGTCCATTCAATTAGCAGGCACTCTGGTCGGATCTCAATCATGTTGAATTTGTCTTGGGCAAGAAGAACGGGCGCACACCTTGTGTTTGCTCTTGCTTTGCTGGCAAGCGCCTCAGCTTTGTCGACAACCCCGGCGCCAGCACGCAAGGGCTGGACCGATTCGCCACTAGCCCAGGAAACTCAGGTACAGCTGGAGCGCTGCGGGCGCCTGATGAAATCGGGCAAGTTTGAAAAAGCCAAGCCGGGGATTCTCGGCACTCTCGATTCGGCCACTGATGTCCCGAAGTGCCTGGCAATTGCTGCTTATACGGAGCCGTATGCCTATCCCATGATGGAAGTAAGGCGCCAGTGCCTGCAAAAGGCTCTCTCCCTGGCATCGACGCGCGAAGACACCATCCTGGTCGCATTGAAATCCAGACAGTACTCATTCTTCGAGATCACGCGGCAGGCAGTCAACTCGCTCATTCAGAACGCCAAGAATGTTCCGGACCTCTTTGATCTGGCGCGCAAGTCGCAAGAAGTTGCTCTGAATGACGTGGCCCACCTGGCAATGGAGAAAGCGTACACGGGCATCAAGACGGAACCGGATGCTTATGCCTTTGCCGAACAAGCTCATGCCCTGGGTATGGACGATCTCCTGCGCAAAGTGATCAAGGACATGATTGACGACGAAGACAGTGTTCCAGCGCTCTGCGACCTCATTCTCAAATTCGAGGGTTATCACATGCGCGATCAAAGCCGTTACGGTTTGCGAAAAGCCCTGGACCTGGCCAAAACAGTTGCCGACATGCAAGACATTTTCGAAGCTTCTCGCCGTCTGAACGAGCCCGACATAGCCAATCGCGCCCAATATTTTGTGCGCAAAGGGCAGCTTATCCAGAAGATGAAACAAGATCGCGGCGCTTACGAAGCCAAGATGCGCTCCTGGAAAGAAGGCGTAAGCCTGGACGCCGCCCGCGCCCGCGATGCAGCTGCCGAGCAGCAACCAGCCGACTCAACAACAGGCTTGGGCGGCTCCCGCCTGAAAGGCAACAAACAGGAAGCACCCACCAGCGGTTTCTAGCACGCGACCAAATTCTGCCGAATCTGCCGCTATCAGCGGCTCTTTTCTTGCCTTCCAGGGATCTGCTTGAAATAAATCAGGTTTTGCGGAGAAGGTCACTGAAAGAGCTCCCCAACTCAACAAAACGATCTTTCAGAAAGATATGAGTGAAAGGAGCAAGAGCGCTCCAGCTTCGGCAAGCTCGACGACCGCCCCATAAGTGTCACCGGTCTGCCCTTTCAAAATTGAGCCAAGATAAAAGGCAGCTCCCAGGCCGCAAGCAGCCGTAGCGGCCGCCACCTTCGCCGCAGGACCTGGCCCCTCCTGGAATAAGAGGCAGGCGACGGTGACAGAGACAGGCAGGATTGCCGCGACGAACACATCGGACGGGAAGATTGTGCTGTCATGCCAGATCTTGCCCATGCCCTGCTCTTTGAGATAAGGGAAATAACCTATGGTAAAAGTCTCACACCAACGCGCCCAGGCTGGAACAAGCAGGAGAGCAAGAACAAGCCTGGGTCCCTCGAAGCTGGACAGGGCAGCAAGCTTGACCAGAAGCACGCTCAAGCCGATCATGACGCCGAAATTGCCCACGCGACTGTCGGACATGATCTCGAGCATCCGCTCCCGGCTGCGATGAGAAAAGATCCCGTCGGCTGTGTCCATCAGACCATCGAAATGAATACCGCCTGTCAACGCTAGCCAGCTGAGCGTAAGCACGACGCCCACAAGTGCATTTTTCACATGGAGCACCTCCAGGACAGCTGCCTCGGCGCAAAGAATCGAACCGAGCATCAGCCCGACGGCAGGTAAATATTTGGATAACCCGGATAAGGCATCGTCTCCCTTTGGAATGGAGCAAAGGGGCAGGCGCGTCACATAAGCGGCAGCCAGACAGAACTTCTTGACGAATTTCATCAGAACAGTATCTCTGCTGTGTATTCAGAACGCTCCGGAAAATGCTCGGCATTAGACAGAACAAGAAGATCGCGTTTGTGCCGATAATAGTTGGAGATTGCTTGAGCAGACTGAATAATCTCCGGCTTGGACTCCAGGGCATGCACTTGCTCCAGAATCCTGTCCACGTCTCTCGTTTCAGCCTCATCAGGCAGGTCGCTGGCAAAATCGCGCTCACTTGCCTGACCTGTTTCTTCCAGAGAATCCGCCCAGGGCATGCGAAAGTTAAGGGCCAGACAGCCGACAATGTCCGGTGTCAGGGGCAGAGGCTCTGTGGCGCTCAGGGCATAAGCGAAGAGAGTGCGTTTGTCGCTGTTCTGGATGAAGCTTTGATGGGGGCCGATAATGTTCGATGCCCAGGCCATGATGAGCAAAGCCCGCTCGTCACGCGGTCCTCTGTATCCCTGGCATGGCAAATCGAGCATGCGCGCCAGAGATTCCGCCAGAGGGCGCGACAGCTGGCTGTAAAATTCCACGACATCGAACTCCAGCCCCAGCTCCTGCAGGACTTCGGCAAGAACGAGCAAAGTGGAAGCTATCGCCTTGTAATCAGGAATTGTGACGCCAGGGTCAGCTGGACTCGGACGCAAGGATAAAGAAGATCCTCTTCCCCTGCCGGCATCGGCGATAGCCG
>JAHFBI010000095.1 GCA_023250095.1 Candidatus Melainabacteria bacterium | reverse complement strand
TCCAGAGCTATCACCGGCAGTTTGGGATTTTGCTTTGGAATCATTAACTGGATAGCGGATTCTTCATCTATGCTGTTGTTCGAACTGGCGGGAAAGAGCCCCCTTCTACCTCCTGGCAACTATATGTATAAGTAGATCAGGACCAAAAAAAGGGGGACAGCCGGCTTCCTGCCGGTGCCCCCCTCCCAGCCGTTCGCGCCGCTGGTTGTCCGAGCTGACTGGAGGTCAGTCGAGGTCTACGTGGTCGCGATGGCGGGGAATGGTAACTTCGAAGCGCAGTGTGCGCTCGACGCGTCCTTTGAGCGCTTCGAGCGTTGCAGCTTCGCCGTGCACCAGGAAGAGCTGGCGGGGTTTGCGTTGGAAGCCGCTCAACCAGCGCATGATGTCGCCATAGTCGCCATGCCCGGAATAGTCGGACATGCTTTCGATAGTGGCATTGACGCGCAAGATCTTGCCGTTGATTTTGATGATGTCAACTCCCGGCTCGACGAGCTGGCGGCCAAGCGTGCCCGTGCCCTGATACCCCACGAACACGATTGTGTGTTGTGGTCCGGGCAGGCGTGCTTCCAGGTGTGCCAGGATGCGACCGCCTGAGGCCATGCCGCTGGAGCCCACGATGATCACAGGAGAGCTGGCAGGTTGATCGAGCTGTTGCGACAGCTTGAAGTCTTCTAGCTCAGCATACCTTGGTGTGGTGAAAGGGTCGATTCCCTTTTTTACAAGGGCCGAGGTCTCCTGGTTGAAGTGATCTGGGTGATTGCGGTGGATTCGTGTGGCGCTGATAGCCATCGGGCTGTCCACGAAGACCGGGATTTCCGGAATGGCTTTCTCGGCCATGAGCTGACGCAGGTCGAAGAGGACCGACTGCACGCGCCCGACAGCAAAAGCCGGCATGATGATCACGCCGTAGCCGAATTTCTGGTGCGGCACGTTGGCGCGCTTGTAGGCTTTGTTGATGATCTCAGCCAGAATGGCAAGGCGATTGCGCTTTTCGTGCAGCTTATCGCCGTATGTCCCTTCGCAGATGATGTAGTCGGCTTGCTTGACCTGGGCTACGTCCTGCAGGACAGGCATGTCGGGGCGCCCGATGTCGCCGGTGAGGACCACTGTGCGCTTCTGGTTGCGCTTGCCAAGCTCCAGAGTGACGACTGCAGCGCCGAGAATATGCGCTGCATTGGTGAATTTCACCTGGATGCCGTCGGCTAGCTGCGTGAGCGTGTCGTACTCGACGCACTTGATCTGCCCCAGGCAGGCGCGCGCCTCCATCTCAGTATAGAGTGGCTGGACAGCGGTGGGCTGGGCAGCTTTGGCCGAGGAGGACTTGGCTGTGTTGGACTGCTTGCCGGGGCGCTTCTTGGCAGGCGCCGGGGTGTTGGCTGCCGTCTTGTCCTTGCGCTCAGCTCTCCTTTGAGCACTTAAGGCTTCTTTCTCTTGCAAGTACCCGGAGTCGGGAAGCAAGAGGGACAGAAGGTCCTTTGTGGGCGCAGTGGTGTAGACGGGACCGGTGAAGCCGTCCTTGACAAGCTTTGGAAAGAAGCCGGTGTGGTCGATGTGGGCGTGGCTGAAGATGCCGAAATCGATCTGCGACGGCTTGATGCCGGAGGGCAGGCGATTCTGGCGGTTCATCGCCGCAACTTCCTGGTTTAACCCCATGTCCACGAAGAAGCGAGTGGTGATGCCCTCTTCGCTGGTGTATTCGAAAAAATGCAGTGAACCCGTGACCATGCGAGTGGCCCCGAGGAAATGCAGCCGGATGCGCGACTTGCCTGCACGAGCAAGGCGCTTGCTGGCTTTTGGTGTCATATGAGACCTCCATTTCACGGCGATACGGACTCCTGCCGTGTCAGGGGTAGGAGTCCGGCGCGAACGTATGAAAGTTTCCTGGCGTTAGTGCCTGGGAACATCAAAGAAGCAAGAAGTCAGCACGCAAGAAGAACGCCGAGGAAGGAAAACAACCCAGGGACCACATCGCCGTAGGTGGTCGAACTTGTCTTTGCGGGCTGGTTGGCTAGGTTGGCCGGTTATTCAGAGATGCTGATGTCTTAGGGATCAAAAAGTGAAACGCCTCACCTTAGCAGTGTCCCTCATCTTTTCACAATTATCTCAGAACCTTCTCAGGTAGGCATTTGCTGGATTTTGTCGCTGACAAGAAGAGTCCATTTCACTGAGGGATTACGGTTGTGCCTGCTTGCCCGGGCAAAGAGATGTCAGTATGTGTGAGCCGCGCAATATTTCAAGGAGGGGAGTCCGGTGGGCAACTGAGCGATTTCTTAGCTCAAAGCCCTTAAAGAGATTGTATTTCTGTCCATCTCTTGAATAGTTTTACCTGTATCTGTTTTTAGTTCCACAACATACCTCAGGCAAGCTCGCCAGCTCCTATCTCTTTTTCATTGCCGAGAATTCTCAGCCAAGCAATTGGTGCGATGGGATTGGTTTTTGATACCGGATCTGGTGCTTGCCTGTTGACATGGTTGGAACCGCCCCAGCTGCCCTGCATAAATGTCTTGTGCCGGGACGACCGATACGAACGAATTTCTGAGCTGTCAGCACGGCTTGGCTTGTGCTGCCAGTTTCATGTCGGTGTGTTCTTTTGTTCACTGCCGACTACCGCCGCCGGAGCAGGGTTCCAGCGGTTGATTTCGTGCCAGGCGCCGGCTTGCCCGGGTGTCAGGCACTAGAGGAGAACCAAAATGATTCCTTTGAGGGACAACCTGAGTTGCAAGGTATTTCCGATCGCAACGATTCTCTTGATCGCGCTCAACGTCCTGGCTTTCGGCATCGAGCTGATGCTGCCTGCCAATGCTGTCGAGCCTTTCTTTCAGACCTGGGCAGTCGTCCCGGCTAAGGTCTCGCACGCTTTCGCCTCGGGCAGTCCGGCTTTGATCGGCATGGCATTGCTCAGCATCCTCACGGCAATGTTCTTGCATGGTGGCTGGATGCACCTGATCGGCAATATGGTCTTCCTGCAGGCTTTCGGCCGGGCAACGGAAGCACGGATGGGATCGCTCCGCTTCGTGGCTTTCTACATGCTCGGTGGTTTTGCTGCCTGGGGGCTCCATATGTTCACCGATCCGATGAGCGTTGCGCCAGCCCTTGGCGCCAGTGGTGCGATTGCTGCCGTGCTTGGCGGCTATCTCATCTTCTACCCCAAGTCCAAGTTCCAGGCGTTTACGCTGGCTCCCATGCCTTTGCTGGTGACTGTGAGCGCTTACTGGCTGCTGCCTGTCTGGTTCATCACCCAGCTCAATGACGGCATCACTGGTTTGATGTCGCCCGAAGCTGGCGGTGGCGTTGCTTACTGGGCGCACATCGGCGGCTTCCTGGCCGGCATGATCCTGGCTGGTTTGTGGGCGCATTTCCGTCCGTCGGAAGGTGTCTGCTACGTGCCGTTCAAGTGCGATCACAGCCACTGCCACGACGAGCACTGCACGAAGGACCACAAGGTCCGGATGCTGCGCTTCTGGAGTCGGTCCAACTAAAGACGCCCTGTCTTCTGTCCGGGCCCTGCAGTCCTTGTTCCGTGGTCTGGGTGGTGGCGTCAGTCGCTACCCGGACCACGGGGCCTGGGGGCTGCCGGTTTTTTCGGGCGCTTTCGCCTCAGGAAAGGCACAAGGCCCAACCCATTGGTCAGATATTGAGAGAGGAGAACTACCGTGAAACCTGATGTCTTTGTTTTCTCGCTCGATAGTATTAACAACCAGGGGGCTCGGGACTTCGCCGTCAACCTGGTCAACTGGTCCCGGTCCAATGCCGGAAAGCCCGTAAGGGTTGAGTTCAACAGCGGCGGCGGCAACATCCTGGATGGGCTGTTTTTGTATGAAAAGCTCAACTGGCTGCGCGCTCAGGGGCATCACCTCACAGGCGTGGCTTATGGGCGGATGGCTTCATCGGCCGCCTGGCTCTTGCAGGCATGCGACTGGCGCATCATCGGCACGCAATCCTGGTTGCTCGTTCATGAGGTCCAGTCGAGGGCCGAGGGTCCGATCTCTTCTGTCCGGCGTGAGCTCGAGCGAATGATCGCTCTTCAAGAGCAAACGACACGGATTCTTACCAGCCGCACGCAAGGGCGATTGGTGAGCGAGACTATCGGCCGGCATATCGATGGCGGTCGAGACTGGTGGATTGCTGCTGCGGAGGCCTATGAGCTTGGACTCGTCGACGAGATTGAAACTGTCAAGCCATTCGCCGGCAAGCTTGCCGATGAAACGGCTGCTCCACCTCAGGCTGCTTGAACCTAGCAGTCTCCTTTTCAGTGAGCGGAAACGTCTTCTTACGGGCGTTTCCGCCTCATTTTTGGGGCTTTCGATCTACGAGGGATGATAGTAGAAGCGGCATAGGTAACCGGCTGCAGTGCGGGGAGAGCAGGCAGGAGCTGCGAAATGGAAGGTGCTGGATAAAGATGTCACCAGGAACTCTTGCTGCCTGGACAGAGCCGGCAGGAGCGTGCCAATTCGTCGAGGACGGTGGCAAAGACCCGCGGCAGCCCTTGGAATGGTAATATTTGGGGCATGCCTAAAGTGATTGTTTTGCCTGACCATGTTGCCAGCCAGATTGCTGCTGGCGAGGTAGTGGAACGTCCGGCTTCTGTCGTCAAGGAGCTGGTAGAGAATAGCGTGGACTCCGGTGCCGGGCAGATAGAAATTGCTATTGCTTCGGACTGTCGTGACATCAGGGTGGCTGACAACGGCTGCGGCATGGAGGCACAAGACGCTGTTCTGGCCTTCCAGAGACATGCGACCTCCAAGCTAAGCTGTGCTGAGGATCTCAACAGTTTGCGCACGCTTGGATTCCGTGGCGAAGCGCTGCCCAGCATAGCTTCCGTTGCCCGGGTAACCTGCTACACAAGGGGTCACGATGCTGTCTCCGGCACGCGCATCGAAGCTGCAGAGGGCCAAATTAGCGCCCGGGAAGCTGGTTGTGCGCCTGGAACTGTCATTGAAGTCTGCGACCTGTTTTATAACGTGCCGGCAAGGCTGAGTTTTTTGAAGAAGGCTTCCACTGAATTCGGGCATATCCATGAAATCGTGCAATCTCTGGCGGTTTCATATCCGGGCATTACTTTCCAGCTTCTCAATCAAGGGGAGGTTGTGCTGAGAACCTCCGGGTCCGGCAAACTTGCTCAGGTTATGCAGGAAGTGGGGCTGCTCACAGGCAAGGAGGAGCTTCTGCCTGTGACGAGGGCTGATTTGCGTTACGGCATGGCTGTTTACGGATATGTCGCGCGTGCTCCCTATTGCCGCGGCGATCGCAAGGGTATTCTCTCCATTGTCAATAACCGCCCGGTGCGCTGCCCGCTTACTTATAAGGCTCTGGAATATGCCTTCAGCGATCTGATTCCGCGTGGGCGGTATCCGGTGGCCGTGCTCACTGTGACTATTGATCCCCGGCAGGTGGATGTGAACATTCACCCCACCAAGAAAGAAATCAAATATGCCAACAGCTCGGATGTCTATCTGGCAATTCAAAACGCTATTCGGGATGCGATACGGCTCAGAGCCGAAGTGGAGCCAGCTCCGGAGCCTGCAAACGGCTATGTGCAAGATGTTGAGACCGCGGTTTCCGGCGACGAGGGTGATAGCTCAGGGGAGTCTTTGCGCCGGGAGCCGCTCGTGCGCGAGCCAGCTGCCATGGTTCTTCCTTCCGTGTCCGCCGGCTCGCCTGGCGCCACGCACCAGCGTCTGCAACAGATAAGTTTTCGGGATCGCCTGTCCTATGCGCCTTCCGCTGTGCGCAATCTTTCGAACATAAGCAATCCGTGCACTTCTTCGAGGGCGCACGGGGCTTCGACTTTGCCGTCTGGATGGCGCATGCTTGGCTATCTGCACAACACATACATTCTTGTGCAAACCCCTGATGGGCTGGAAATTGTCGAACAGCACATAGCGCATGAACGAGTCATTTATGAGCGCATACTCGCCCAGCGGCAGACGGCTTCTTCTGTCAGCGAGAGCTCGCAAAGACTGGTTATTTCTGCTCCTCTTAATTTGAGCCCGGCTCAAAGAGCCTGTCTCGAGGAGAATCTTTCCTCGCTTAGGGAGCTGGGCTTTGATTTCGACATCCTTGGCGAGCAGATAGCTTGCACCCAGGTTCCTCTCGAGCTGGCTTCCAAGGATTATGCAGCCTCGGTGCAGAGCAATGTTGAACAGCTTCTTCTGGCTGAGGAAGTGGATTTTCAGCTGGAGGCGAGCAAGTCTCTGGCTTGCCAGGCGGCGATTAAGAATGGCATGCCCCTCTCCGAAAGCGAAATCGCGGAGCTTTTAAGCGAATGGCACAGCTGTGAGCGCAACGACAGTTGCCCGCATGGCAGACCGATTTCAATCAAGTTCTCTTCCGACAAACTCTATCAGTTGTTCCACCCGGTCTGAGGGCTATTTGCTATTTCCCCGCTGCAAGAACTAAATGGCAGTGACAGAAGCACTCCCTGATGCTCTCGCCGCTTGAGATCTCGAACTTGTCATCGGTTTTTTGCTGACAGACGTCCTTGTTGGTTGCCAAGCTTTGCTGGGGTTTCGGCGTCGATTGTTTGCTCGGCGAGCCAATTTGCCTTCGTAACATCTCGCGCAAGTTTGCAAGATGTCCTGGTTTAAAGGTGCTTGGCAACGGGATTCTGACAAGAAGCCTCGCTGGCGCTGCTTGGGCGAACTCGGGCAAAGGTTCGATGCTGTCTGATTTCTAGCATAATTGATCTTAAGGGAATTGCTTCTGGTCGAGGAGTCCTAATAGCTTATGTTGTCGTTTTTGTTTTTGCAAAAGTACTCGAAAGGGCCCTGAAAACCCTCTAGTTTCTGAAAATCAGTGCAGTTTTGATACCACCGCGTTTCTTACAATGCGGGTTGGGAGTGATCATTTTCTGCGCTGTCGTCCGGTTGTTTGCCCGAGCTCGACCTGTTTTTGGACTGGCCGGCATAGGACGCTTCTTTTCGATAACGGCAGTTATTTGCCTGTCCCTTGACTACAGCAAGTTTGCTGATGCAGGAGCCTGGCCATGTCCAAGTTCAAGAAATTCGATGTCGGAGAGATGCTCGGACTTACGCCGATTGCGCGCGTGTCTGATTTACAGATCTACTCCACGTTACTCACTCCGAATGTGCGGAGTTTGTTGGGCGATATTGTTTCTTACGGATTACCCACGCTGATGGAAACTGAGAAGGGGCTTTTCCCGGGAGACGAAGTCAGCAACCTCAACGATCACAGACTTTACGGCGGGCAGCCTGGATTCGTCCGATTTCCCTACGTGAGCACTTTGTACCGCACGGCATACGGGGCGCTGGTGATCAAGCGCGATGCCATGAAGATAAAGGCCATGGGCTGGTTTGGCGACATCGACCGGGGAAACGCTGAGCTTATATACAAAGCCGCTCTGCGAGACCGACGTTTTGACGGAACTCGACGTGCCAATGAAACGGCCTTGCTCGATTTTCCTTTCGATGACCCGGTTTTCAACCGTCCTCTGCCTGCAGGCAAGGGCACTGAGCTCTCGATTTACGGCTTCCTGCCTGGATCGAGGTTGTCCGACGCGCTCGGTGAAAAGGAATACGAAGATTTCGTTGCTAACCCGTTTGCCTTCCTGGATCGCCCGGAGCTGTTCCTGAGCTACTTCCGCAGAGCCTGGAAGTCGCGGCGCGCGCCCGGACAGGTGGCAGCTCCCATCCCGGACGTCTCGCGTCTTGTCGGTCCTTGTTTCGAGAAGGTCGCCAGAGGCGCCGGTTATGACTTTCTGGAGAATTGCCCCAGCCACTATCATGTGGCGATGTGGGGACTGTCCATGGGATACCGCTTCACGTACCAGAAAGACGCCCAGGCGATTCTGGCTCTGGCTGCCGGCATCGTGCGCCTCAAGGAGTCCGGCGTGCGGCTCAATCGGGCTCAGGAGTCCTGGGCCTGCGTCGTGCAGAGCTTGAGACCGGTCGAACTCATTCCGGAAGGGCTTTACATGGGTGGTCCGACCTGGCCGCAGAACAACATCGACCAGAAGAATCTCTGGATGAACAAGCCTCTCAACAAGAGAGCAGCCGAATTGCTCACGGGCCCCCTCTGCGCATAACTAACCGGCTCTCTAAAAACCAACAACAAGAATCCAGCGGCGCTGGTGAATGGAGCCGTTACCATGGCTGTTTCCAAGTTTTCCAAATACGATGTTGCCGACTTGCTTGGTTTTAGCCGTATCGCCGAAGTGACGGATGCAGAGGTCTGGTCTTGCCTTCTGACGCCTCAGGTCAAAGCTCTTATTGGTCCTATCACTGAATTCGGGCAACCGCAGGTGATGGAGACGGAAAAAGGGCATTTTCCTGGTGACGAGGTGACCAACCTCAACAAGCACTTGCTGTACGGTGGGAAGGGAGGATATGTGCGGTTTCCCTATATCTCCACTTTCCACAGAACGGCTTATGGTGCGCTTGTCATCAAACGCGATGCCCTGAAAATCAAAGTCTTCGGCTGGGTAGGGGATGTTGTCAAGGGTTCTGCCGAGTTGATTTTTATCTCGGCGCTGCGTGACCGGCGTTTCGACGGCAGCAAGCGTGCAAACGACACGGCACTGCTTTACTACCCTTATGACGATCCCGTTTTTCACAAGCGGCTTTCCGAAAATCTCAGATCTGTGGAAGTGTCCATTTACAGCTTCCTGCCTGGCTCGCGCGTGGTGGCCGCCACCGGTGAGCCGGAGTTCGATGAATTCATCGAAAAGCCCTTCACTTTCCTCGACCGTCCAGAGCTTTTCGCTCATTACTTCGCTCGTGTGTGGAAGAGCAAGCGCGCGCCAGGGCAATGGGCAGCCCCGATTGGTGATGTGTCGAAGCTGGCTCTTGCCGGCTTCGAGCGCGTCGCTTCCCGTCGAGGCTATGACTTGCTCGAAGCTGCCGTCAGCCACTACCACGTTGCCAGATGGTTCGGCTCAGGCGGTTACCGGTACAGCTTTGAGGAGGGCGAGAGAGAAGTTACCCGCTTTGCTGCTTCGATAAAGAGGCTCAAAGAAGGGGGCATCTCCCTTACTCGCTCTCAGGAATCGTGGCTCTGCGTCCTGCAGAGCTTGAGGCCTGTGGAGCTCATTGCGCAGGGCTTGTTTCTGGACGGACCAATCTGGCCGCAAGACAATGTCGGGCCCAGGCTGCTCTGGATGAACAAGCCGCTTACGCAAAAAGCTTTCGAGCTTATCGGAAACCCTCTACCAGACCCTGTTGTACAGCCTCGACTGGTGTAAGGCGCTGAGTAGAAGTGGGCAAAACCGCCCGAGGCACAGACCACAGACAGCAGTCCAGCTCAATCAGCGGACAGGGCTGCGCCTTTCAATCATGTCTATCCGATTTCTTCCCGACTGATTTAAGCGGCAGCAAGAGTCTTACTGCCAATCACAACTGAATATGTTTGACAGGAGAGAAGCCAGTCATTGAGCTTCACTCCCCAACCTCCTCCGCCTGGAGGAAAAGGACGAACAATGAGTCGCAAACAACTCGATCCCCGGTCTGACAAGACCAACAACGGGCAAGATCCTAACCTGACAGAGGAAGTCCTGCGTGATGCGGGCAAGAGCGACCACGAAGTCGAATCCACCGGTAAGGTCGACCGGGCCGATGAAGCCACTGATGCTCTCTTCGGGCAGAAACAGCGCACCGCCAACAGCCCCGTCCATCGTCTGGTCTGGGGTCGCGCCGGCGTCCAGCACTTTCTGCCGAGCCCCATCCCCGCTGACGAGAAAGTGAACCAGGCTGTCTCAGCCTGTGTTTCTCTGGTCAGGCGGCACGCCGAGGCTGGCACTCTCTACGACGAGAACAACAAGGTTTCCGAGACTGTCCAGAAGGAGCTGGGTGATGCCGGCTACTGGGGCATGCTGATCGATCCGAAATTCAACGGGCAGGGCGCCAGTGTGCGGGCTTTCATGGACTTGATCACGAAGATGTCCGCGCTGGGCGACCCGACCACTGCCGGTCTGGCCTCCATCCATGGCTGCATCGGGTTGGTCGACCCGGTGCGCACCTTCGGCTCCGAGGAGCAGCAAGCTCGCTTCCTGCCGAAACTGGCCTCTGGAGAGCTTTCTTCCGGATTTGCCCTCACCGAGCAGGGTGCCGGCTCCGACCTCACGGCTCTCAAGACGACCGCCGTGCTCGATGGAGATGACTATGTGGTGAACGGGCGCAAGCTCTTCATCTCCAACGCCATCCCCGGACGCGGCGTCGGGCTGGTCTGCATGATCGATGGGAAGCCTGCCGTGCTGGTTGTGGAGCTTCCCGGGCAAGAGAACGAGAACTTCCGTATCGAGAACTACGAGCTTTACCCTCTGGTTCACACTCACAACAACGGGCTTCTGTTCAACAATTTCCGCGTTCCGAAGGCCAACCGTCTGGAAGCTCCTGCGGGCAACGGTCTCATCATCGCCTATCACGGGCTCAACTACGGGCGCACAGCTGTTTGCGCCAACTCAGCCGGCGTCATGCGTCGCCTGCTCAAGAGCATTACTCCCAATGGCTGGGGCAAGTATCGCGAGACATACGGCGAGTCCATCGAGAAGCGCGAGCTGGTGAAGCGGCGTATGGCCCGTATGGCCGGTCTCATCGTCGGTGCCGATGCTCTGGCTGCCTGGTGCTCGTCCATCCTCGACGCGGGTTACCGGGGCGAGCTGGAGTGCATCATTGCCAAGATCTTCGGCTCGCAGGCTCAGAAGGAAGCTGCCATCGAACTGGCCATGACTACTCACGGCGGGCGTTCTTTCCTGAAGGGTCACTTGATTGGCGACAACATGCAGGACTATCTGGCACCGGTCATCTATGAAGGCGAGTGCGAGATGCTCGGCATGGCTTTCTTCAAGTCGCTGGCCAAAGAGCACGGCATGCAGTTCATGCTGCCGCTCGGCGACGCCATGAAGAGCTTGAAGAAGGGCAAGTGGGCAGGCGGGCTCTGGAACCTCATGAAGCACGGCACCAGCTATGCTCTCTGGAACCTCGGCAAGATGCTGCGCTTCCGCACCAAGCAGCGCGTACCTGGAATGGACCGCAAGCTGCAGGCGCATGTCAACTGGGCTCTGAAGATGTTCGCCAAACTTCCCCTCGAGCTGACCGGTGCCATGCGCAAGCACCAGCTGAAGCTGGCTGACCGCCAGTGCCGCATCAGCTACCTGAGCCAGCGGGTTCAGGACACGGTGACCATGCTCGTCACGGCCATGTACGCTCACAGCGTTGGCGACGAAGTCACCATCGCGGCTGCCGACATCCTCTGCCAGGATCTCCGGCGCAAACTCACGGGCGAGCAGCCGTCGGATGCCTACTTCAAGGCGTGCGGCAAGCTGGCTGACATGATCTCCGAAGGCAAGATGAAGCAGATTGCCGACGTCTCCGGAACCACTGTCCTTCAGCAGTACAAGTAAGAGCGGGTGTGGCAGAAGCGTCCTCCTTCTCAGCGCAATTGCGCCTGAGGAGGAGGGCACGAGCCAACCAAGCCATCTAAGGAGGGAGCAGCTGCCGGCTGCTCCCTCCTCAATTTCTCCGTTCGACAAAGTGAAAGCACCAAATATGACTAATTCAGCAAGAGCCAGGAGACGTTCCTTCCAGGTGGGAGACCGCGTCGCCATCATCAACTTTCGCCGGGCAATTGCCTGGGGAGACCGCAAGCCACAGAAGTTTGGCTTCATCGTCAACATCGACGGCGCCTATATCCTGGTGCGTCCGCGTTGGTGGAAGAAAGACGAGTTGATAGAGCGTTACCCCAACGAGATCAAGCTGGCGCCGCGGCGCAGCTGATGTCATCCCGACAGGGCAAAAGCGCGCCGGCGCATTTTGCCCTGTTTTTTTCTCTCCGAGCCACTAGAAAAGATAGTAGTAGGCGTTGAAAAAACTGTACACCCGGGTACCTGTTGACCTCCGGCAGATGGGCGGGCTTGGGTTGATGGCAAGAATTGCCGAATTCTCAGGACTTTCGACAAGTAAAGATTTCTGCAGACAGTAAAGAAGAGCGCGTCTTTGAGAGCCAAGGTGCCGTCAGTATCGGGATGTGAAGGACTTCGGTTCGGTCATTTGGCTAGCGTGTTACTATTTGCCAGAACCTCAGTGCCGGACGCCATGGAAGTTTCTAAGTCGATAGAAAAAAAAAGCCTGACGCTCCAGATACCGGGCAGCACCAGCAATCTCGGTCCTGGCTTCGATACGCTGTCTCTGGCTCTTTGTATATATACGCACATGCGGTTTGAGATCCTTCCGCACAACGATATTTCCATTCCGTTTGTGACGCTCAAGGGGGCTGTCGCCAAAAGAAGCGAATCCAACGATCAAGGACGCCTGATTTATTCGCTTCTAAGCAAGCTCTGGCAGGATGATCGTGAGTTGCTGCAGAGATTGCGTATCGTTTTACACTCGGATATTCCACTGGGCTGCGGCGTGGGCGGCACAGCTACAGCAGTTCTTGGTTGCCTCTGGGCTTCTTACGCGCTCAAGGACATAGTGCCGACTCGCCGGCTGCTCCTGGCGGAAGGAACCGCGTTGGAAGGGCATCCGGAGAATCTGGCAGCCAGTCTTCTGGGCAAAATGGTTGTCTGCAGCCGCTCCGCCGATGGTGCTTCTTATGTGACCCAGCAGCACAACTGGCCGGAGAAATGGGTTACCATTATTGTCATTCCCTCGTACACCCTTACGACGGCGCAGGCGAGAGCCATTCTTCCTAAGAAAATACCTTTTGAAGATGCTGTGCTGAACATTCAGAGAACAGCCCTTCTGGTATCGGCTGTCGCTAATTGCGATGAAGGAGCGATGAAGGAAGCGCTGCACGACCGGTTGCACGAGCAGTATCGTGATCGGCTGGTGCCTGAGCTGGGGCAGCTACGTCGTCATCTGGCTGATCAACCGATCATTGGATGCGTTTTGAGCGGCGGCGGTTCTTCTGTCCTTATTATCGTGAACCAGGCACACAAGGACGAGGTTCTAGGCAGTCTCAATCAATGGAATGAGAGTCATGGTGGTCAGTCCACGATCTTCGATCTCAAGGTCGACAACGAAGGCATCTGCGAAGTTCCGTAGTTGTGATCGGGGGCGGACAGGACGATCAATGGGATTTCTCGTTTGGAGCAGGGGTTGGCGCGAGCTAGCACTGGATATGCTGATCGAGCTAGCGCCAACCCCTGCAATCCGGAAGGAGCGCTGGCGCGGTTGCCTGGCGTAAACCCTGGTGCACTGTGCTTATGTAGATCGTTTTCTGGAAAGATTCAGGTGCTGAAAGTAACATTGTTTCGAATTGCAGATGCCTCTTGTAGAAGATGGCGCTAAATGCAGATGAAATAAACCCTGGAAAGGCTTGTTCCGGGCGGATTTAAGGAGCAGCTCCGTCGTACATATGTTGTTACTCAGTTGCGAATTCGTAAAGTTGGGAGAAAGTGTAAACTCCTCACGCAGTCGACTGATAATGTTGCGGAACTGCTGCTATCATGCTGAGCACCCCGCTTTCAAATCCGCGCATAACGCGTGGAGTTCGTTTTCCCTGTCGTCATGCAGTCAACGTCCACCGATTTTCCAGATGCAACAACTCCCCGCGGCAACCGAGTTGCAGGCGGTAACTCGGGACGTTCGCCGCAAAGGAGTTTGTGGCGAGTTCTCAGGCTGTCTCTGGTCATGCTGGCTGCCCTCGGCGCGGTGGCCCTGTCCTGGATTGCCGTGCACAAAGTTCCGTGTCGTTATTCATGTGTAAATGGAGCCTTGCTGATAGTCAGCTCGCCGATTGCTGGAAGTTTGAAATTGGCTCCTTTGGAAGTCGGTCAATATGTGTCCGAAGGAACAGTGATTGGATCGATCTATAATCCCCGCTCCTCCGAACTCGAGATCAATTATCACAGGGCGCGAGCTCATCTGGTGGCGGATCTTGCCGAGCTCCGGTCCATTCAAGCGAAGCTGTCCAACAGGAAGATGTTGCTCGAGCGATTTTCTAAGCTGCTCTTCGAGCAGCAGGGGCTTGACCTCAACTACGCTCAGAGCGAACTGACGAAAGTATCTCGTGAGCTTAAGGAGAGTTCCGCTGCCGCCAGATTCGCTTGTGATGAATCCGGGCGATATTCGAAGCTGGCATCAATGGGTGCGGTTCCGGACAGTCTTGCCCAGCGGATGGAAACAGAATCGGAGCGTTCAGAGGCCATTGTCGAGTCTAAGGAAGCTCAGTTGAGCCAGGCTCGCAACAGGTTGCAGGCAGTGGGGCATGGACTGCAGCTGGATTCCAACCGTACGCTCAGCTTCCCGGCTGTGCGAGTCGACGATTTGCAAAAGGAGATCTCGGATCTCTCGCTGCAGGCCAGCGAGGCCCAGATCCGTATGGAAGACGATCGCGCCGAGCTTGGTAAATCGGCCGAGCAGTTGCAACTTCACAAAAGCGCCGAATTGAGAGCCCCCCGAAACGGCGTTATCTGGGGCATCGAGTCTAAGACCGGAGAAGTGGTTGGGGAGGGAATGCCTGTTGTGCGTATCCTCAATCCCCTGGATCGCTGGGTGGAGACTTATATCTCCGAACAGGATGCACCGCGTTTGCACGTGGGAGGCCACGCCGTTGTGAAGGTACCAGGCGACAGCAAAGCGGGTTCCGACGCCACAATTGAAAGTATGCGGGCCGGGGTCGCACGTATGCCCGCCAGCCACAGAGTAGCTGTCATGCCGCCTGAACAGCTGCATCGCGATGTGCAGGTGAGGCTGGCTGTGAACTGGAATTCAGGCAAGGCGGGTAAAGTTGCTAAATTTTCTTGCCAGGAATTTTTCGGAGTGGGACGTTCCGTCGAGGTAAGCTTTGAATAGCTTGCTTGGATTGAGATTCTCTGTGCAGACTTACAGCTGGCGGGTGCGCCTGGAGGCAGCAGCTTTGCTTCTTGCCGCCGGGTTATTGCTCTTTGCTCTGCAATTTCAGGATTTCAGTCAAATCTCGGTGGCGTTGGAGGACTTTTTCAGGGTTTCGCAGGCGGCTTTCGACTGCCAGATGCCTTTCTGGCAAGACTGTTTTTTTTATCCTGCGTTTTTCTCTCTGGTGGCAGTGTCGATCACGCTCAGCTTGCCTCCATACTTGCCGGCTGCAAGAATTCTCGTTGTGGTGGCACAGGCGGCGCTCGGGGGCAGGTATATTGCCTGGCGCCTCTTCCATACTATTGACTTTTCCGACGCTTTTACCTGTTGCTTGCAATGTCTCTGTCTGTGTGTAGAGGTTGTGCTGTTTGCCAACACATTGCTTGTTTTCTTGCAGTCGCTCAATCCGACTGATCGCAGCAGGGAGGCGGATGAGTGCGCAGCTGCAGTGCGCGGGGGGACTTTCTGTCCGGCGGTTGATGTTCTCATTCCGACATACAACGAGCCTGTTCACCTGCTCAGGCGTACGATTATAGCTTGTCAGTCCATGGAGTATTCAAACAAGCAGGTTTTCTTGCTCGATGACATGGATCGCTTTGAAGTGCGTGCCCTGTCTGAGGACCTTGGCTGTGTCTATATCTCCAGGCAAGAGAATGTCGGTGCCAAGGCCGGTAATCTCAA
>JAHFBI010000094.1 GCA_023250095.1 Candidatus Melainabacteria bacterium | reverse complement strand
AGATGAAGACACACAGTCCAAAGAGAATACTCCTGCCTGAACAAGCAGCAAGAACAAGAAGCAGGAGCCCAAAAACCGCCAGTCGGTTGAGATCGCCTCGCGTTTTCAATTCAAAGGTGTTGATCACTGAGGCAGCAGTGCAGGAGTGCACCAGCGGTCCGAGCAACTGGAAGTGAGTCGCGTACATATTCTCAACAACCAGTTCTCTGGCAAGGTTAACCATCACAAGAATGGTGGCAAGGTACACAGATCCTGAAAGCCAGACGTTCTTGTCCTGCCTTAAACGGTAGCTGACCAGCGATCCGGCAATGCAGAGCCAGACGCAAACGATAATCACAGCACCTTGGAAGTAGGAGAACTCCAGAACCGGCACAGGCGATTGCCCGAAAAGATATGCCGCAAAGATAGACACAGCGGCCATGGCGCAGCAGACGATACGCATGGGAACGGACTCCTCAGGCGTATCGGCACAGCGCTCTGTCTGACTGTTCATAAGGCCTGGATGTCCGAATCACCAGATACGGTGCCAATAATCCGCGGCGCCGGGGGCAGCGCCGGCGAGAACGAGCCCTGGTCTTGAACGTCGCTGGATAATATCACCACCAGCACAGGGCTCACGACATGATCGCCGCGCTGAGGGCTGTATTTCATGATACGGTCAGAAGAGGGAACGGCGGTAAGAGTGGGGCGGCTTGAAATGCCCGGCGCAGCGCCAGCCTGCCAGTCGCCGGCAAGCTCGCGCCTGTCGACACCCCAGAATTGCGGCGGCTCGGCTCTGGCGAGCATATCAGAGAGCAGCTCCGCAGCCGATCTCATTTGCGGCAGATCGCCCATGAGATCGCTCATATAAGACGATTGCAGCGGCGGGTTAAAGAGCAGATCGGGCGGCATATCCCGCTCGAAACCCATATGAATCAGGCTATGCACAAGGCAAACAGCCAGCTCAAACTGCTCTGAATCCTTCCAGTCCGATTTGAGGTCCAGCAGGACATTGAAGACAGGCAGGGTCTCACAATCGAATTCCCGGACCAGAAGCCGCCCCTGCCTGGCGCTCGAGGGCCAGTGGATGCGCCTGGGGCTGTCGCCGCTCTTGTACTGGCGCACGCTCCTGACACTGGCCGATTGCAAAGCTGCCAGCTGGCTCTCAAAAGATAATCCCATCGCCGAGCTTATACCGCCCAGATCTGCCAGGAAATTGCCCGCAAGCGGGACCACCGCTGGATAGACAGTGAGCGACTCGCCACCCCGGCACAAAGGAGTGAGACAGCGCGACCAGAACACTAGAGCGAAAGGGAAGCAAGACGTCACTTGCACGGACTCACAGCGATAAATGCCCCGCCTGAGAACGCTTAAGGCGAAGCGCAAGATGTCCTCGTCTGCAAGGACGCCCAGGCAAACAGCAGGCAATGTAACAACTTGTCCGCCATACCCGGGCGGTCCCCGGCGCACCAGGCGCGGCTCGACTGTCAAGCAACGCACTGCCCAGAATGAGCGAGGTTTGAGCGAAGAAGGGCGCCGAGAGACGATCAAGGATAACTCCGTGCCCTCCATCGCAGTGGCATCGGAGTCAAGAGAATATTTAATCCTCACCATGAGCACCTGCAAAAGCGGCAAGGTGGCTCCCAGTATGCAAGTAAGTGTCAAACCGCAAGAAAGAAGATATAGCCACTCATTGGCTTCGCAGGCAGCGCAGACATAAAGCACCGCCGCAAGCGCCAGAGTTATCCAGAACCCAGGCTCGAAGCGCACCGACAGCCTGCCGTCCGGGCTACCCCGGGACAGGGACCATCTCCAGGACTTTTTCGATGATATCTGCATAACTGATGCGCTTTGCCTTTACTTTAGGAACAATGCGGTGCCCGAAGACACTGGGAGCCGAAACCTTCACATCATCCGGCGTCACGAAACCACGCCCGCCAATCAAGGCCGCAGCCTGGGCAGCCCGCAGAAGGAGCTGGCTGCCGCGAGGGCTGACACCGAGGACAATTGCAGGATGATTTCTGGTGGCATTGACAATTGCCACAATATAATTCACAAGTGCCTCATGGACAAAGACCTTACGCACGGCACGCCTGACTTCAAGCACATCTTCAATGCTCAGCACAGGGCTTGCAGAAAAGGTATCTTCAGAGAGGGTCTTAAAAAGGATTTGCGCCTCATCCAAGGGCCCGGGATAGCCAAGCGACAGCGAGATCATGAACCGGTCCAGCTGCGCCTCAGGAAGAGGGAATGTTCCCTGCAATTCGATGGGGTTTTCGGTGGCAATGACGAAGAACAACTCTGGAAGAGCTCGTGTGATACCGTCTGTGGTGACCTGCCTTTCTTCCATCGCCTCAAGAAGGCTGGACTGGGTACGAGGTGTGGCGCGATTGATCTCATCGGTAAGGAGGATATTGGTGAAAATCGGTCCGGGCATGAATTTGAAGGTCGATTCCCTCTGATCGAAGATTGACACTCCGGAAATATCCGACGGGAGGAGATCCGGCGTGCACTGCACGCGCTTGAAAGTACCGGCAATGGAATTAGCCAGGCTCTTGGCCAGCAAGGTTTTGCCAACCCCCGGCACATCTTCAATAATCACATGACCGCCGGCCAGAAGCGCGATGACGCAGAGCCTGGCCGGGCGCGACTGCCCGACCAGAACGGAGTTGATGTTGTCCAGAAGCGCCTGAGCCCGACTGCTGAGCGGCGGAGTCTCAGCCTTGTCCTTTTGATGTAGAGGACTTCCGGATTTCATGCCCCTTCTTTCTTACGCGCAGGCTTCTCTACATATGCCCGGCTTCGCCAGGGTTAAATCCACTGCTGCAAGCCACACGCCAAAGGTGAGCCCTCCAGCCAGGACTTGCAGCTCAGGTGAAGTGGGCGAATATTTGCTAGCATATGTGGACTTCAAGAACAACTCCAGCCAGGCACAAGTTGCCTGCCGCTGTCCATTCGGGGTAAACAACATGACATCAAGACTACAACCGGTCGATCCGACGACCGCCACCGGCAAAACCAAAGAAGTGCTCGACGGTGTTCAGCAGAAGATGGGTAAGGTGCCGAACATCTTCAAACTCATGGCCAACTCACCTTCAGCCGTCCAGGGTTATCTCAATTTTGCCGGTGCTCTTGCCCAGGGAGTGCTCAGCCAGAAGCTACGCGAACAAATTGCCATCACAGTGGCAGAAGTCAACAGTTGCGAATATTGTCTTTCAGCGCATACTGCCATAGGCAAAGCTATCGGCATGACTGATGAAGAGTTGGAGAAAGCGCGCCAGCAAAACGCCGACGATCCCAGAGCCAATGCAGCGCTCACCTTCGTGCACTTGCTCTTGTTGCGCCGTGGCGACATTCCCGATGCCGCTTTCGATAATCTGCGTCAAGCAGGATTCTCCGATGCGGAGATTGCCGAAATTATCGCCGTCACCGGCTTGAACATCTTCACTAATTATTTCAACATAGCCGCCAAAACCGAACTGGACTTCCCGAGAGTCAAGACTGCCTTCCCTGTCTAGAGCAGTCTCGATTCAGGCAAAAATCAGAGGATAGCTAAAACGAGCCCAGAAACGGGCTTGCGTCGCTGCCCTCAAGACTTCCGGCGCGTTGGGACAGTCCAGCCCATCTCGCGCAGGGCCTCGTCAAGCGTGGTGTGATGCCGCCGGCAGTGGTGCAGCGCCATGACGGCGTCTTCCGGCACAAGGAACTTCTGATCGATCAAGTAAAGCGACCGCACAACAGCATAGATCATCGGCTCCTCGATCATGCCGGTTGCAAGAAGCTTCTCGAGCAATTGAGCGAAGTCCTTAAAAGCTGATTGCTCCAGCTTGGGCATATCTTTGGGTTCGACGACTCCGGCCAGCACAAGCAGCTCGTTGAGCAAATCTTTGCGTTTCGGCGTCAGCTCGGGCATACCAGCTTGAGCAATAGCTCGCACCATGGAGCAGCCGTCGACTTCCACCAGGCGAATGGCGCTGGCGGCAAGCTTCTTAGTAAAGGTCCCGTTGTCCACCATTTCCTGCGCCATGATGGCAGAGTCCAGAAGAGCACGCGAGACAAAGCCCTGCTCCACGAGCGCATCACCCAGGGGCTTCTCTTCTGTAAGAGACAGCTCCATGCACATCATCAGGCTGGCCTCCTTAAGGAAACCGGCCTCAACCAAAAGATAGCCCAGGGGCGTATTCTTGCGGGAGGGAGGCTTATAAAATCCCCCCTCGGCCAGAGACTGCTCGAGTGTAATCTTGCGCAAACGCACGGCTTTCAGTCCCTTCAAAGCCTGATCGCGCGAGACCAACCCTTCGCGAATCATGCGCTGGGCGCTGAGAACAGCCAGCAAAACCGAATCCGACAGTGTCTTGCGAAAGATCAATACCTTGCCCAGCGGCATCCCTGTTTCCTGGCTCGTCGAAAGACATTCGGCGAGCTCCTCCCCGGTCAAAAATTCCGCATCCTGCAAAAGCTCTCCGAGCTTATTGGTAGCAATTTCCCGCTTGTTCTCCCAGCCCAGCTCAGTCAGAGACTCTGAGAGATCCCCGCCATCGGCGTAAACAAGAATGAGCGCACGCACGGCTGTTTCCACCGACAGTAACCCGTCATTCACCAGCGACTGAGCCTCTACTGCCGCGCGAAGCTCGCGTTGCCTTATGTAACCGAGCATGAGCAGAACAGTCCCCAGAGGGAGCCCTCTTTCCTTCGATCTGATCAGGGCTTCGGCAAGATCCTCACTGGTGAGAATCCCCGATTTCGTGAGCAACTGCCCTATCTGGATCAAAGTAGCGGCGTCTTGTGTCAAACATGCACTCCTTGGGCAAAGTTTCGGGACAGGGATGTCCGTTTCGTCATCGCCAGCGGCCCGCCCGGCGACATAAGTATACCCGCGACATGGTCATTCATCACGCAAGCCAGCAGGAACGCCCACAGAGCCCCAGCCTTCAAAACCGGGTCAGCTGACTTCAGACGACGATGAGACACCCCTTCATGCAGCCCTTTTCGGACCGGTCCCAGATCCCTGGCCTTAGCCGGACGCCTCAGACGCGGCAAACTGACAGGGGTGCCCTGAGAAGGGACGACACAAAGCTGAATAATATAGGCGCAAGACTCAACAAACCGCCAGAGTTGGCTATCATGGATACTCAGACCACAACGCCGGTATCCTCAGACATGCTCCGTTTAGAACGCATCGCCAAAATCTATCCGCACGGTGAAGCTCTCAAAGATGTAAGCTGGGAGGTCAAATCAGGAGACCGCATCGGGCTGGTCGGCGCCAACGGCACGGGCAAAACCACCCAGTTCAAAATCATCATGGGTGAGATAGAGCCGACCTCAGGCGAAATCTTCAAGACTCAAGGCATCAAGATCGCCTGCCTGCCTCAGGAATTCGATGTTGTTCCCGGCAACACGCTGTCCGAAGAGCTTCTGTCAGCCTTCAAAGAAGTCCATGACATCAAGGCTGCCCTTCACGAAGTCCAGATCCAGCTAGAGACTGCCAGCCCCCAGGAAGTTCCTCCCCTGCTGCACAAAATGGACCGGCTGACCAGGGAATTCGAAGCCAATGACGGCTATGCTCTGGAATTGAAAGTAGACCGGATTCTCCCGTCTATCGGCTTTTCGGCCTCGGACGCCCCCCGCCTCGTTGGCACCTTCTCCGGCGGCTGGCAAATGCGCATCGCGCTTGGCAAGCTGATGCTGCAGCAACCGGACGTGCTTTTGCTCGACGAGCCCACCAACCATATCGATCTCGAAACAATTGAATGGCTTGAGACTTACTTGAGAAGTCAGACAACGCCAATGGTCATCGTTTCCCACGATCGCCATTTTCTGGACCGCCTGTGCACAAAAATTGTCGAAATCGAGCGCGGCGTGTCCAGGGCTTACTCCGGCAACTACACGAGCTATGCCGCCGCCAGAAAAGATGCCCGCGCTGCCCAGCTTGCTGCCTGGCAGAGACAGCAGGAGGAGATCTCCCGCCAGATGGAATTTGTCGAGAGATTCAGGGCCAGCGCCACTCGCTCCACTCAGGCCAAGAGCCGGGAAAAGCAGCTGGATAAAATAGAGTTGGTCGAGGCCCCGGCGCAAGACGAGCGCACGCTCCACTTCCGCTTCCCGTCCTGCCGCCGCAGCGGCAGGGAAGTTGTGATCATCAAGAACCTCACACATGCCTATGGCGAAAACATCCTTTTTCTGGGAGCGGACCTCCTGATCGAGCGCGGGGATCGAATTGCCATTCTCGGTCCCAACGGCTCAGGCAAGTCCACACTCCTCAGGCTGATCACCGGCACCGAACGCCCACTGGACGGCACTGTCCGGCTGGGCGAACACAATGTCATAGCAGCCTATTTCGAGCAAAATCAAGCCGAAGCACTCGATCTCGACACCACGGTGCTGGCTACTGTCCGGGAAGAAGTTCCCGAATGGAAGGATGAGGAAGTCCGCGGACTTCTGGGCAAATTTCTCTTCGGGGGCGACACTGTCTTCAAGCGTGTCGGCACCCTCTCAGGCGGTGAGAAGGCAAGGCTGGCGCTGGCGAAAATGCTTCTCAAATCAGCGAATCTGCTCATTCTCGATGAGCCGACAAATCATCTGGACATCCCGGCAAAAGAAACCATCGAAGAAGCCCTACAAGCCTATGAAGGCGCAGTCATCGTCGTATCGCACGACCGCTATTTCATCTCGCAGGTTGCCAACAAAATTGTCGAGATAAAAGACGGGCAGCTGAGAGTCTTTGCCGGTAACTATCAGTATTATCTGGAGCGCATCGAACAAGAAAAGCAGCTGGCGGCGCAAAAGAAACGGGCAGCAGATGAGGCGGCTCGACTTGCCGAGAAACGCGCAAGGCAAAAGGAAAAGGAACTCTCACGCTCTGCGTGGCGCTCCAGGCAGACAGGACGGCAGTAAGAAGCAGCCGACAGCCAGCACGATGCCAAGCGCTGCAACGTAGTAAAATTTGTGCCTGCTTATACTTCGGCTCGATGCATGCCGAAAGTTACAAAGACCGCTTGGATCGGGAGGTCTCAGAGAGGAAGTCATGGAGAAGCGCATTCTCGGAAAGACAGGCATGCAAGTAAGCGTGCTCGGATTTGGTGGCGCGGAAATCGGTTTTCAAGGCACATCGTCGAAGATGGTTCAAGAAATCCTTTCCAGTGCGCTCGATGCGGGGCTCAATGTCATCGACACCGCCGAATGTTATCAGGGCAGTGAAGAGGTGATTGGCAGCGCCCTGAGCCACCGCCGTAGCGACTATTATCTTTTCACGAAATGTGGGCACGGTGCCAGATACGACATCCAGGAATGGAGCCCCGAGCAGGTCGAAAGGAGCATCGATCGCAGTCTCAAACGTCTGAGAACTGACTACCTCGACCTCATTCAGCTCCACAGCTGTGACGAGCAGATACTCCGGCAGGGGCTGGTCATCGAAACTCTCCAGAAGGCAAAGAAGTCCGGCAAGGCTCGTTACATCGGCTATAGCGGTGACGGACAGGCGGCACGTTATGCCATCGAATGTGGTGCATTCGACACTCTGCAGACCTCTATCAGTATTGCCGACCAGGAAGCGCTGGAGCTGACCTTGCCCCTGGCTGTTGAGAAGCAGATGGGCGTGATCGCCAAGCGCCCCATAGCCAACGCTGCCTGGAGAACAAAATCCAAGCCGACCGATCCTTATCTTCACCCTTACTGGGATCGTATTCAGCAACTCAACTACAGCTTCATCAACGGCAACCTCGGCGAATCCATCGGCATGGCTTTGCGCTTTACTCTGAGCGTACCAGGCGTCCACACGGCTATCGTCGGCACAACCAAACCCGGGCGCTGGCAAGAAAACGCCACCATGATCGCCCGGGGTCCCCTGAACACAGAAGAATTCGAGGCAATCCGCCGCACCTGGAAGTCCCGCGCTAAATCCGACTGGATAGGACAGGTTTAGACTCGCTCACGAGACTGCAAACAACAGACACCGCAGACGGCAGCCTGCGCTCTTTTCCCTGTCCGCAGGCACGCGGACTGTCAAGGAGCCTGTGTCCTCAGACCTCTGCACCAGGACTTACCAGACTATGCAGCGCTCGCCGGACGGGCGCGCCATGGGTTCGCCGGACTTGCAGTCGAATGCTTCGGCAAAAGCGGGCATATTGGACACCGTTCCGTTGACGCGATAGCGGGCAGGCGGGTGCGGATCAGTCGTGGCCATCAAGCGTTCTTTTTCCGGACGGTAATTGACCGCCCAGGACTGGGCAAAGCTCAGAAAGAATCTTTGCTCGGGGGTGAAGCCATCGGGGGCATTGGCATGCGGTTTGTTCTCCAGAGATTTCTTCAGAGCCTTGTAAGCAATCGTCAGCCCACCGAGATCGGCGGCACTTTCGCCTGCTACCAGCTTCCCCTTTAAATGCATTCCGGAGCTGGTAGTGTAGCCGTCGTATTGCTTTTCGATGCAGGCTACGCGCGCCTGGAAGCTCTTCAGATCATTTGCTGACCACCAGTTGTTGAGATTGCCTGCAGCATCGAACTTGCTTCCCTGGTCATCAAAGCCGTGGGTCATCTCGTGCCCGATCACCATGCCTATCGCACCGTAGTTGGTGGCATCATCGGCATCGGGATCGAAAAGAGGCGGCTGCAGGATGCCTGCCGGAAAGACTATTTCGTTCATCTGGGCGTCATAATAAGCGTTGATCGTCTGCGGAGACATCAGCCATTCAAGCCGATCCACCGGCTTGCCGATCTTTGAGAGCTGGCGCTGGAACTCGAAGCGATTAGCGCGAAAAACATTCTCGACAAAGCACCCCGGCTCTATCTTCAATGCGGAATAATCGCGCCATTTGTCAGGATACCCCACTTTGGCCACAAAGGCCTCGAGCTTGGCGATAGCTTTTTCTCTAGTTGATTGCTCCATCCAGCTCAAAGCGGAAAGATCGCCTTTCAGAGTCGCCTTGAAATTTTGCACCATCTCAGCTACACGGACTCTGGCAGAAGGTGGGAAATAAAGCTCGACATAACGCTTCCCGACAGCTTCTCCCATGGCGCCGTTCACAGCAGTGACGACACGTTTCCATCTGGGTAAAAGCTCTTTTTTGCCGCTGAGAATGCGTCCTTTGAAGTCGAAGTCCTCATCGACAAATTTCCGGCTCAAGCTCGGCGCGGCAGCATCAATCAGATGGAATCGCAAATAAGCCCTCCAGTCAGAAAGACCAGTCGTCATTAGCTGGCGATTGACTTCCTTGAAAAAATCCGGCTGCTCGACATTGATTTCAGCAATATCGCCGTGTCCCAGTCCGGCAAAATAGCTCTGCCAGGAGAAGTCGGGGGTGAGGGCGCAAAGCTGGGACTTGCTCATTTTGTGATAGATATTGTCCGGATTGCGAGTTTCCGTATTTTTCATGGAAGCAAGGGCAAGTTTCCCTTCAATATCCATCACGGCTTTTGCCTCAGCGTCAGCCTTCGCCTCACTGTCACCCAGATTCAGAAACATAAGGCGGACGTGAGCCAAGTACTCGTCACGCAGCTTCTTAGCAGAGGCATCCGCGTCCGTGTAATAATCGCGATCTGGTAATCCCAGCCCGCCCTGCCGGGCATCGGCAATAAAACGCGTGCTGTCTTTGAAATCCTGGCTGGAGCCGAAGGAGAAAAGCACATCGGCTCCCAGGCTCTGCAACTTAAGCACTTCATCCTGAAGAGCCTGCCGGTCACCGATGGCGTCAATGGCCGCCAGCTCCGCCGAAAGCGGCTTTGTTCCCTGGGTCTCGAGCGCCGCCTCATTCATGCCGCTCAAATAGAAGTTGCCGATTTTCCGCTCGCTGGAGTCTTCGCCTTTATTCTTGTCAGCGGCAGCAGCTTGCATTATCTGGCGCAGACGTTCCATATTGCGCACTTCGGTAAGGCTCCAGCGCCCCCAGCTGGCATAATCAGCCGGGATAGGGTGCCTGGCGAGCCAGGTGCCGTTGGCGTATTCATAAAAATCCGCACTCGGGCTGCACCTAGGGTTCATTCCGGACAGATCAATGCCGTGATCAAGGGACGTTTTTGCCCGCTCATGCTTCTCGACAGCAGATCGGGCACTCAGATGGCACAACAGCCCGGTCAGACCGAGGACTGCCACAAACAACTTGATATTTTTCACGCGTCAACTCCGAAACACGACAGACCTGGCATAGCAAAATAAATATGCCTCTCCAAAATATACAATTGAGATCGGTGACTACAAAGCTTACCAGTTAATGCTCCGGAAGCCTTATGCTCAAGGGCAGAGTTTGGCAGAAACACATGTCAGGAGCAACCTCTCAAAGGAGACTCACCTGAGCGACGCCCTCAATTCCATCGCTGAAATGCTTCTGCCTGACGCGCACAGGGGCAAGCATCTGCCTGTGCGTATCACGTGGAAGGAATCAAGCGCCAATTTGCCTGTGATCATCTTTTCGCATGGAGCAGGCGCCTCCAAAGACGATTATTCTCAACTGATCTCCTTCTGGGCAGAGCACGGTTTCTTTTGCATACAGCCCAGCCATGCAGATTCCATCTCGCTTGCCAGACAGCAAGGGCTTTACCTTGACCTGCGCAAGATTCTTCGCTCGCTGTCCTTAAACCATCAAGCCTGGATAGATCGCGTGTCCGACCTGTCATTGATCATAGATCTCTTGCCTGAAATTGAAAGACAGGCGGGGCTGCCAGGGGCACTGGATGCAAGCAGAATTGGAGCGGGCGGACACTCATTCGGGGCCTTCACAGTACAGCTGCTTTCAGGAGCGACATTGCCTCTTCCAGATCCACTGCTCCGCCAGCGCCTCCTTGACAAGAGAGTGTCGGCAGTCTTGCTCCTTTCAGCGCAAGGGCGCAGCCGGCAGGGGTTTCAGACTGGGTCCTGGGACGAAATGTCTGCACCGATGCTGCTCATGACCGGCTCCCTCGACCGCGGTCCGAAGGGACAAAAACCGCTCTGGCGAACCGAACCTTTCCATGCCTGCCCGCCTAAAGACAAGTATCTGGCTTTCATAGAAGGAGCCAACCACCTCTCTTTCAACGGCACATCTTCCGGCAGGCTCAGAGAGCCAGAAAGCCCTGCCTCCGGGCTCAACGAGCTCCAGGAGCTCCGGGAACCCGCTTGTCCAGAGGCGCCAAAGTCGCCCCAAACATCCCCGGTCGAACTGACCGAGCCTGGCAAACCCGCACCGGATGAGGAGTCCGCCACGCTGCAAGAGTCCATCGCCGGTTACATCCAGACAGTGAGCTTGCTTTTCTGGAATTGCTACCTCAAGGGCGACGTTGAGTTCAAGTCAGCTGTCATGGACGGCCGGTTGGCTAATCAGGCAGGAGTTGCGGCAAAATTCCTCAGCCGCTAGATTCGAGGTAGCTCTCTTGAGATAGCCTCCAGCCCCTCTGACATGGCAGGCGCACTGAATTCAGTCCTTGCCGTAAGCCCCATCCTTTACGGCAGTGATCTCAAGGGTATAAGGATGCTTTTGACAAACTTCTCAATAACGTAGGATATTAAAGTAGATTCGTTTCTCCTTTTACTCAGTCCGGACAAAAACAATGTTTTCAATTGAAAATTCGTCGAACAAGCGCCGGGGGCTTCTCCTGCTTTCCGTCACCCTTGCCCTGGTCTCAATGTCAACTCCGGCAGGCGCCGAGGGCAACGCAGGCAGCCAGCCGCCGGTACCAGCTGGCGCCGGTGTTGTCCAGACAAATCCAACGACGACGACAGCGGCGGCAACGACGACGCCTTCTCCCGGGACATCAACCACAACGCCCCCTGAAGCCACGGACAAATCGGCCGAGCATGCACAGCTGCAGTCTGCTCCGCAGCCGGCTGCCCAGGAAGTGAAACTGGGCTCGCCTGCCGAAAGGCCGGCCGATAAGCAGAATTCTGCAACCGAGCCGGGCAAGAACGCCCCTGAGGGTACTGCCCCCGAAACAGCCGGGTCCGCCGAAGAAGTTAAGCCAAAGAAAAAGGGAAAGAAAGACGACGGCTATTATTCAACTATCGGTCCCAGCGAAAAATCAGCTGCAGAAGAAGAAGCCGGCAAGCCTGACCGCTGGAAGAAGAAAAAGAAAGAAGATGACGGCTATTACGGCACCATCAAGTATGCCCCCGTCCCCAAAGAGCTCCTCGAACAGGCCAAGAATCCGCCACCGCCTCCGGTGGCGCCGCCGGCCCCTGTCGTGGTTCCGCCTCCTGTCCAGCCTGCCTCAAGCACCGGACCGGCAAGAAAATTCGATGACGATACGGGCAATACCGGCTCGATAACCGTCACACGCCACATCAACAAGGCCAGAGAATTTCTCTCCAGCGGGCATCCGGACTTCGCCAAGAAGCACTTCAAAGAGGCTCTACGCATAGCCCCGGAGAAAGCTGAATTTTACGAGGGCTATTACGAATCTTGCGTCAAGACAAACGACTGGAGCGAAGCTATCAACGCTCTGGACAGATGGTTCAAGCTGGATCCTGACAAGGAAAAGGACTATGGTGCCGACTACGGCGAAGCTCTTTTCCAGTTGCAAAGATATGACAAAGCCACTGCCGCTCTCAAGAGGGCTCTCACTTTCGGCAAGAAGCAAGAGCAAATTCACAGGACATTATTGAAAATAGCCCAGGTTCAGCAGAACACGCCGGCAATAATAGCCGAATACAATGCCGTGCTGGCAGTAAAGAACGATGGGGATCTGCAAGCTGAATTCGGCGGTTTTCTCGAGCGGCTCGACAGGGCCCCGGAGGCCATACCGCACTATAAAGCCGCTGTGAAACTCAAGCCCCTTGACGCCCAGCTTCAGGGGCGCCTGGCATATATGCTCCTCTATTACAACAAGGACTACGCCGGCGCCATCGCCGCTTACAATAAAGCCATTGCCGCCGACCCCAGCTCGCAAGCCTTGCGCGACGGACTGCGCTATGCCGAGCAACAGCAAGAGCTGGCTGCAAAGGGCTGCAAGAAGAAGAAATAGCCCTTTTTCTGCCAGCTGGGCTGCTTAAAGTCAAACCGGAGTGGATGCCGGCTTAGCTAGCCTCCTCAGTTCTTGCGCGGTTGCAGGTTAGCGTATTGCCCGTGCTTGCCCGTCACTTGCGTGAGCACAGCAGCCATCTTGATCAACTTCTCCGTCAGCTCCTTGTCGGTGCCGTTGCGGCTGTTGACCATGACGTTCAGCATGTCCGTATTCTGGATCAAGGAAACAAGAGACAATTCGCAGCGATACAGCTTCAGCCCGCCGGGTATCTCCAGCATGCGAGCGCGACGGCGCCCGATCTGGTCTTTCTCCAGAGCACGGGTGATGGCGTGATCATCGGCTGCAATCAACGTTTCCTGACCGGCGGCAATGTCGAAGAACTTGCTGCCGACATACTGGTGCACACTATTGGCGCTGGTTTCCCAGAGGTTGCGCACTTTTACCAGACCGTTCTCATTAGACAAAAGAGCAATGGTTCCCGGCTGGATGATGACTGTGGTGCCGCCGGCTTTCACTGCTGTCTCCTTGTCGGCGTGTATAAGAGTTTCGCCTGATTTCAGGTTGATGACGCTTGGCTGCTCGAGAGTGAAGTCGGCTTTTCCGCCATGCTTGAGCAAGCAAGTGCTCGTTCCCAGCGTCCTCAAGGCCGAGCCTGCCAGAGATCCGGCCGGCTGCAGGAAAGCAATTGGCTGCAAGACATTGCCCTCTTCGAGCATGCCTTTGAGAAGCGGCTTGACAGGAAGATTACCAGGCTTGCCCTGTTGCGGCGTGAATTCATGATGCAAGGGAGCAGCCTTGGCGTTGACCTTCTTCTTGAGGGCATCGACCTTCTTGCGCATCATATAGAAGCTGCCGGCGTTGCAAACGAGCAGGCGCTCTTTTTCCAGCATCATCTTCTGGTCGAACTTGGCTTTGTTGACTTTCAGCCCCGGCAGTGTGACAGCGCCTTGAATCGGTTCGCGATCCACTCCGTCTACAGGAATGAGCTCTTCATCTGAGAGATTCTCGTCAGCAATCACAAGCTCTTCGCCAGGAGCAGCGGTCATGGTCTCTTGCTTGCCATGGCGCGTCACCTGGACAGTTGCAGCCTGACCGGAGAGGTTAGCGACACGCACCACACCGGAAGCTGATTGCTGAACGATAGCAGCGCTGTTGCCGGCAATCGAGACATTACCGTAAGAAGTCTGCACTTTCACCGACTGTTTGCCGACCATAGCCACAACTTTGCCCTGCTTGAGGACGATGCTGCGCTTGTCTGCAGGCGCCAGCATCGTGCCGCTTTCGCCAACCAGGACCGTATCCGAATCATCTTCCAGGAAGAACGGCTGGCAAGCACCACCTGCTACGTAATAGTTTTGCAGGTTCTTGTTGTCGAAGCGCTTTATGAATTTCTCGTCGGCAAAGACATTGACATTGCTCTGCAAAGAAGTGGAGAAACTGCCAAGAGTTGTATTGCCTGTGACGAAGCCGAGTGTAAACGTCGGAGCCACAAACTGCAGGGTGAAGCCACCAGGCGGCGGGCCGGGTTGACCGGGCGGCGGGGGCGGCGGCGGCGGGATCGGCGCTCCAATTACGTTAAAGGTCGTAAACCCGCCAAGATCAACAACATGATCTCCGAAATCCGGCGGATCTATGTAGACAATACCGCCGTCCAGGTTATATACGTTCTGATTGACGTTCTTGGAGTGAGCGGCAGTAGGCAAGATGATCTCAAGCAACGAGCCATTGCTGAAATTCAAAGTGTTGAGAGCCGGATCGAAAGTAGATCCTGTTGTAACCTTCACGGCCGGGTAACGCTGGCGGCTGTCGACCAGGGCAGCCAGGAAAGCCTTGCCATCAAGCGGCGCCGGGAAGACTATTGGCGGATTGGGATCGTCATTAAGTGTCTCTCCTGTATCGATCACACCAGCAAACAATCCCACATGCCCGCCGGCAGAGTTTGGAATCGGATAGCCGCCTGCATCGCGCACATTAATGATCTGCGGCACAAGGTCATCCTCAATTTTGGCAACGGAGATAATAGAGTTCCGGTTATAACCAGCGGTATTGCCGCTGAGCCTTATGTCATCAGCAACGTTGATAATAACATCGCCACCCCAGGCAGCCAGCTTGAGATTGTGCCCGGCAATAAAATCAGCGCCGCCGGAGACGATAATATCGCCCGACACTGGATTGTGAGCGCCGACATTCAACCCACCACGGGATGTGATGGTGACATTGTCGCCAAGGACAATATCGCCGTTATCGATACCGGCAGTGCCGTTGACTCCACCGAGTGTGTAGTTGTCGATGATGACACTGCCGTTAGAGATAGCACTATTGGCCGGCATGAAAGCCAGTGTCCCTTCAACGCCTGCCTGCAACCTGCCGGCATTTATCGTCACACCGGCACCGCCTGTCACTGGGAAGCCTGTACCTGTCACTGGATCGACCAGTCCAATATGAATGCCCTTCTTAGCCCGCATTACCACATCGTATTCCGCAGTAAGAGCGCTGTTGTCGACGACAGCAAGCCGCCCTTGCAAAGACGTCAGGTTGATCGAGCCATTGAGAGCATTGATAGCACCGCC
>JAHFBI010000393.1 GCA_023250095.1 Candidatus Melainabacteria bacterium | reverse complement strand
CCAGCTAGAGTCTGTCTGGCTTCGGCAGAATCGGGAGCCAAAGACAAGGCTTCTTTCAGCTCACTTTCCGCCTCCTCCATCTTTCCTTCTTCCTTGAGCACATTGGCCAGTGCGATGTGCGCCCCGGCCTCCCCGGGAAAGCTCTTTTGCGTCACTTTCAGAGCCGCCACTCCAGCTTCATGTTTGCCTGTGTGAAACAAGGCCAGCCCCTGCCCCACCTGGGCTTCAAACAGAGACGGCGACAGCGCCACCGCCTTCTGGTAAGCAGCCAGCGCCTCGGCAAAATGTGCTTTCTTCGCCTCAGCCCAGCCGAGATTGGCGTATGCGGATGCGTTTTTGGGATCGAGCGCGATCGCCCGCTTCTCTTCTCCTATCTCAGCATCCAGATTGCCCATGCTTCCCAGTACTACACCAAGATTAGCGTGCGCTACAGCACTGCCGCCGGCAACACCGATAGCCTCCTCAAAATTGCTACGAGCATTATCCAACCGGCGCTGCCGGAAAGCCTCCTGCCCACGCTCAATGAAATCCTGTAGCTGCCGGGAGCTTTCATAAACAGTCCTTGCCTGGCTTACTAGAAGCTCGGGCTGACCCTGAGTATGCTTTGCAGCTGACGCCTCATCACCATCAGGCTGCCAGACGCCCGGCTCCCTCTTCAGGCTGCCGGAGCGAGCCAGAGCAGAATTTTTATCGAAGCTTCTGCGAGCAGCAAAAATGCCGTCCAGGTTCTTCATTGCTGCTTTGTTCGAAGGATCCAGTTCCAGCGCCTTTCTTTCCGCCTGCTCGCCGGCGTCGAAATCGCGTAACTGGCAAAGAATCCACCCCAGCTCCACATAAGCAGCCGCATAACGCTTGTCAATCTCCACAGCCTGCCTCTCCGCCTCTGCAGCTTCAGTCAATTTCCCGGCATGAGCCATGGCCACGCCCAGATCGTAAAAGCCGACAACATTGGATGGGTCCAAACGCACCGACAACACAAACTCTTGCAAGGACTGATCCCAAGCACCGCGCACCGCCATTTCTTCCCCTGTTCTCACATGCCGCATCGACTGCTCTCTGTCGGGTGGAGCGCCAGCAACAAGACCAGACTCGGCCGGCTGAACCGGAGGGCAGATTGCAAGCGCCCCGAGCAGAAGTGCCGAGCAAGTATCAGACTTTTTCATGTTTTTCTCCAGGGAAGACACTGCCTGAATTATCCTCTACTGACATCAAGTCTCGAGCCCCGATTTGATACCGCTTGCAGTGTCACTTACGCTTTCTTAGAACAAATATAGGTATAAAATGGACGCTATCGCCCGGCAAAGAGCACCCGGCCGGCAGACTAGCCCCATGAACCATCTTTCCCTGCCCCCCATAGTCCTTTCTCTTTGGCTCCTGTCCCTGGGCGCGCGCGTCTTCGGTGAGACGGAAGCTTCCCCGGGAGGCACGGGGTTAACTCAGCAGCGATTCCTGGGAACTCCGCTATCTGCTTCCATTCCCCCGCAAAACAAGATAGGTAGCTGTCTCACGCCGTCGTCGATTTCGCCGGCAGCTTCAAGAGCACCTGAGCCAGCCTCTGAGAACTGGCAGCTACAACTCTCCCCGCAACCGCAAGGCGAGAGGAAACCAAAACAGTACACAGTCCCGATTTTCTCCTGCCCACCAGTCCTGCCACCGCCCCTACCATTACGCCCGGATCTCGTTCCATGCAGCGGTGAACCTGCCCTCACTCTCCCTTCGTACTCCAGAAAACCAGCGAAGTCTCCGGCAGCCTGGAGAGCCAGATCTTATAAATTGTCCGTCTCTCAAGGATCCCTTCTGACCACCAATTCGAACATTTTCCAGAGCCAGCAATTCGCAGCACCCTATGAAGAAGTACTCATGTCCCTGATGAGCGCTTGCGCGGAAGCCGGCTTTTCCATAGAGGCACTCAACAGTAATGCCGGACAGCTTCTTGCCAGAGCAAAAGATCTCACATGCCCAACACGCCTTGTATTCTCCATCGCCGAATCTCCTCCCGGTCTGACAACAGTTAGAACCACCCCGGAAGAACAGCCAAAAGGTTTCAAGACAACAGCTATGCACAAGATTCTTCTCCTTACGGGAGACATTCTAAACAAACGAGGGTCCATTTAAGTGCCTCCGGCAATCGTGCCAAAGGTCATCGCCATAACAGGCACCATCGGCTCGGGGAAATCTCTGGTCGGCAAAATCCTTGCCGAAAGAAATATTCCAGTAATTGACAGTGATCAGGTAGTGCATGATCTTCTCTCAACCAACAAGCCACTGCAAAAGGCAATCACCGATCGCTTCGGACAAGCCATCACCCTTGAAAACAATGGTATCGACCGAGACAAGTTGGGCGCGATTGTTTTTACCGACGAAACTTCCAGGCGCGATCTCGAACTGCTAGTCCATCCAGCCGTAATCAGCGAAATAAACAGACAGTTAGAGCGCCTCTCCGGCGAGCCATTGGCCGCAGTCCTGGCTCCCCTCCTTTTCGAAGCTGGACTGTCAGGCCAATACGACGAAATCTGGGCCGTAGTCGCTGCCGAGCCAGTCATTCGTAGCCGCCTCAAACGGCGTGACAATCTCAGCGATAGAGAAATCGACTGCCGACTTTCAGCCCAGTGGTCTCAAGAAGAGAAAGCGGCACGATGCCACAGTATTATCGACAACTCCGGCACCATCGAAGATACCAGACACCAGGTAGAAACGCTCCTATCTCGCCATTATGCAAGCTGATCGATGCAGAAACAACAATGTCCTGAACCATAGCTTACCATTATCCGCTCTGGACGCCCGGTTGCCACTTGTTCAACCGATTAGAAATTCCCTGCCTGCCATTTTTTGTTCTCTCTTGCCCTCCATCGCCTGTCCATTTCACTCAGTCCAGCTTCTTGGTTAATCCGGGCTGCCGCAAGAGTGCATAGAGCAAAAGGCGATTCGGTTTGAAGTAGCTGTCGCCTAGGGCAAACAAACGACAGCTTTCACCACTTGCGGTGATACATAGGACACGATATCCCTGTAAGTAAAAGAAGGTGAGTGAAGGCACTCCCTCATCAGCGATCCCGGCCGCCAGCGACTTCTGTCAAGACAGCACCAATGCAAAGCAAGATAGTTCTGAAGATATTTTCTGCTAATACCCTGGAACGTCGCGCGCACAAAAGCGATAATTACTGCGACATCCACCATCCTCCCCAGCAATTCTTCCTCGGGCACCTCTGCCGGACACCGGGAGAATGGACTGAATGGGGCGGCGAAAACATATCTGTCATTTCCAACACCCCTGGCCAATCCTGCCAGCTCCAACATCATAAGAGCTGCAGACATAGGACCCGTGTCCATGCCCGAATGCTCGCACAAAATATCAAAATGAGCTGGCTCAGCCGATAAAAGCTTGTACACTTTTTCCTCCGACTCGGAAAGCTCGCTCAAAACACTTGCTTGGCACTCCTCATTACCAGTCCCCCTGAAGGTTTGCAGAGACTCGCCTGGATCAACAAAACTGGAAGATTCCGGAACATGAGCCAGAGTGCTCGATGAACCCGGGTCGGGCTCAGCCCTTTCAACACTGTTGTGCTTCCCAGAACTACTGAGAGACTCTGAATCCGTTACCTTTAGCTCGGAACGCGGATGTTGCCTGGCTGGAGTCTCTCTGCTGCGCCTCAAGAGCAAAGTGGCAAAACAAGACGAAGACACATCCTGGGCTTCCTCCCCCATCCGGCTCTGTATAACCATGGTCAGTTTCTTGATGATAGCCAACGCAGACGAATAAGCTATACCGACAAGCTTATGGAATCTTGACGAACTCAGGCTCACACCGTGCTCTAATAGCCAGATCGCTGCCAGCCATGGTCTCACACGCCTTATGCGATTGAACAATGTCCTTGCTGTGAACCATGATTTCTTCCTGCAACGCCGACATTCGATCATTCTGACATTCTGAAGCCTTTCTACCTCCAGGCTGTCGCAGTATCGACAATTCAAACCAATGCCCACGAAGCTTCTGAACAA
>JAHFBI010000093.1 GCA_023250095.1 Candidatus Melainabacteria bacterium | reverse complement strand
GCCCATCGTCGAGCAAGATTGTGTCTTGCACCCGCACTTCCAGAGCCAGCTTCGGATAGTTGGTACCAACTATGGTGTTGCTGCCTTCCACTTTGCGGCTGGTCAGCGTGAATTTTTGCCCGGGATAGAGCATTACCGGCACATCGCCGGACAGAGTCGCTGTGCGTATTTTTGGGCCGGAGAGGTCGAGAAGAATAGCCACCGGCTTGTCCAGCTCCAGGCTCAATTGCCTGAGGTCCTCGATTACCCGCGAAACAGTCGAATGGTCCGCATGGGAGCAATTGATGCGTGCGACGTCCATTCCAGCGCGGATGAGCTTCTCCAGCATGCTCCGTTCATTGGTGGCGGGACCGACCGTGGCGACAATTTTGGTTCGGCGCATGAAGCTGCTGATTCCTTTTAAGACCAAACCAAAGTACACCACAGCCGCGGGAGTTCAACCAGAGACACCTTTGTCTTTGAAGAAATATCAAGGTATCCTTCAATTCGACCGAGAGCCTGAAAGCAGGAAAGCTAGACAGTAAGCGGCTTGTCAAGTATACTTTAATTAAGCTTTTCACTTAAGCGCAGATGTTTAGCCACTCTCAGAAAGACGGGTTGGTCCGTCTGACTCTTCAACCAGAGTACGAGCCTTAATATATGCAGTTTCCCAGACGTCTGGGCATGGGCACCTTTTTTGCCTTTGCCGGCGTAATCCTATTTGGCACTCCATTCGGTCAGGAAAACGATTTCTGCGCGGCTGGTGCGCGCGGCAGCTTGGATGGCCGCCAAGCCGAAATGGAATACAAGCTTTCAGCTGGCGAAACTGTTGTTTCCTGTGAGGATATCAATGGCACCAAATTCGTCGTCGGGCGGATTTTGATAGACCAGCCGCCGGAGCGGGTCTGGCCCACTCTGGTCAACCCCTTCGAATTCGAGCGCAAGATTTGTCCTCGCATGAGCCGCGTCAAGGTAGTAGCCGATCAGGCTCGGCGCTCAACTCTGGCTTGCACAATGGATCTGCCCTTCCCCCTGCCGGATATTACTTATGTTGTGGAATCGAAATACACTCCCTGGCAGCGCGTGGAGTTCAAGCGCGTCGGTGGAGCCTTCAGAGATATTCGTGGTTTCTGGAAGCTCAGTCCTGTCAAGAATGGCACTGCTACTGAAGTTACTTATTCCATGTATCTCGATCCCGGAATTCCTGTGCCGGACTGGGTGGTACGGCAGGGTGTGCGTTGCGAGCTGCCCGGCTGCCTGGAAGGGCTGCGCCGGCGTGTTGGGCAACTGAGGCGGGGAAATTGTCCAGCTGAGAAGCGCACTATTGTTGCTGCAGGCAGCTTTCTCGAGCAGGCGAAGCCTGAACCAGTCACAAGAGAAGGCAAAGGAGTGTTGCCCTCTCGAAATGTTGCCAGCGGAAACAGCGCCTGCCCGGCTTTTATTTCACCGGCTGCGTCTCTCGCTCATCCGCCGTAAACCAGAGATGATTGATTGTCGGGAAACAGTTGTCCACTTCTTCGAGCTGGCTGAGCCGTCCTTCGTCGAGATTATTGCCGCGGATCATGGCCACAATCTCCCGGAACCTCTCTACGTGTCCGTTAAAGCGATCTTTGGCGTACTGGGTCGCTTGTCCTGTCGTAACAAGGAAAGGCCAGTCGCTGGATTGAAGCAGGAGCAGTTCGCGCACGGACTGATTGAGAGCCCGCTGCATCAAGGGTGATCCGTTATGATGCTCGTGCTCGACAGCTTCCATCTCGTGTTCGCATTCGTGAATGAGATTCCACATCCATTCTGTGTCGTTGTGATACCAGACCTGGAAATGACCACCGGCTCCCCATGAGGATTCCGGCAGCTCGATTGCCTTTTCTGGCTGGTGCTCATCCAGGTATTCGCTGGCTGTCTGGATCGTCACTGCCGTGTATGTGCGCAGTTTCTTGATGACATCTTTGATCCAGGAAATGCCTTCAAACCACCAGTGTCCAAAGAGCTCGGTATCGAAGCTAACCATCACCAGCCCCGGCTTGCCGGTGTTCTTCAGATAGTCAGTGAGGGCGTGTTGCACCAGCCCGGCATAATGATCGGCGTTCTCGCGTAGCCGCTCGGCAGCAATTTCCGGATTGTAGAGCTGTTTGTCGCCGAGATCCGTGGTCTTGGAAGTGAGCCGCCAGTAGTGTAAGCCCGAGACATCATCTTTCTTGTGGAACTCACGATAATTGCCGTCACCTGGATAGCCGTGATCGGCCGACCAGACTTGATAGCCGGCAGCTTCGTGCCGGCCCATGACGGCGACCGGGTATTCCTTCAGCCAGAAAGCCTCGAAAGTATCTAGTCCTGTTTCGGGTCTTTTTACGGCCGGAATGTATTCGATGGACCCGTAAGCCCCGAAGACCCGGCGCATTTCTGCCGTCTGTCCGCCTTTAATTACAGCCGATTCCGTGAAGAAATACTTGAGCCCGTTTATATAGAGCCATTTTTCTAACCCGGCGCGCTGCCCTTTGGCCGGGCGGTATGCGCATTCGGGAAGCCATACGCCTTTTGGATCGCGCCCGAAGTGACGCTTGTAGGACTCGACCCCGGCTTTAAACTGGCAATTGAGCGAGGCGTCCGTATCAAGAAGAGGCGAAAATCCGTGTGTCGCGGCCGAAGTGGTAATCTCAATGGCTCCGAGATCCTGAAACTTGCGGAATCCGCCAATGATGTCCTTGTTCCACTTCTCGTGGTAGTCCGAATGGATTTTCTGGAACCAGGACAGGTAAAAGCGGGCCATCTGGAAGAGGTCCGGGCTGGGTGCTTCACCGCGCGGTCCGAAGCGCTCTTCATCTTTTTGAGCAGCAAGAATTCTTCCTTCCAGGTAATGCACGAAGCCCCTGTTAAGGTGTTCGTCGGACATTTGCTCTGAGAGAATGGGTGTAATTCCGATTGTGAGCTTGGCGGCAATTCCTTCGTCCCAGAGCTCAGAGACCATGTTGAGCAAAGGAATGTATGTTTCCATCATGCACTCGTAGAAACTCTCTTCGCCGAAGGGCCACATACCGGCTTTCCGATAGAAGGGCAGGTGGCTATGAAGCATTAAGACGAATGAACCGATGCTCACAAATTAATTCCCCGCTGCAACTGCACGGATCTGGCAACGTTCTGACAGGTCCGCCGGACTCTAATCTCGGAGCGGTCAGTTTGGCAATCCGGCCGGACCACTGCCCGCTGGCACAAAGAGGTCAATTGACGTTTCCGCCAACACCCGGCAAACTGAGCTTCCGACAACCTCGAGGAATATAACAACTGGCTGCATCTTTTGCTAGACAGACGAGCCAAACCGTAACTATTCTAAAAGGTAAAGTTGTGCGGTATTCCTGATTTTTGCCCCTGCGGCAAGCACTTGATAATCCGGTAAGAAAGAAAATGTCCGAAGTCGATGTTGGCAACTCAGGCTCAGGCGGTGAGGAAACGGCTTCTGCCGAGGCTGAGCAGAAGAAGAAGTCCCCGCGCCAGCCCGCTGAAAGAGCCAGGCCGCCCGAGAATAAGGTTGTGCGTTTGCTGGAAAAGAACCCGCTGGGCATGACCTTGCCAGAGATGGCTGGAGGACCCAGGCAAGTGAAGAAAATTCGCACCTTGCGCCCGTTTCTTGCCGAGGCTATCCGCGCCGGGCTGGTGATGCCGGTCAGTCAGCGGGCTGGAAACACCGTCTACAGGCTGGTCAAGTATCTTGGCCCGCGCTGAAAGGATGTCTGGTCAATTGAGAAGGGCTGTTGCAGCGGCAAGCAGTGCCGCCGGCAAGCCCTGTATGGACACTGTTTTTCGGCGCCCTGTGTGACCTTTTGTGATGGTTACAGAGGATTTAGGTACGCCAAAATATTCCGACAGAAAGAGGCAAACTGCTTTGTTGGCCTGTCCTTCGTGAGGGCTGGCGGCTATGCGCAGCTTGAGGGCATCCCCCATCAGCCCGCACCAGCCTGAGGCAGAGGCGCCCGGCTGGACATAGAGATTGAGAGTGATGCCATCTTTTGCTGGCTGGAATGGCGTTTTCATTGGCAGTTTGCTAAACGGGGACCTCATGCAGGGTCGGGGGCACCCGGATGGCGGGTTAAGGCTTGAGAGCTTGGCTGCAGCCTTAACCTAGCTGTTAGAATGGGGTGAACAAGACAAGGAGTGTGCGGTGTCAGTCAGCATCGGAAATATTGAAGTCGGCTCGGATAAGCCGCTGCTTATTATTGCAGGGCCGTGCGTGATTGAGTCCTGGGACTTGCTCTCACAAACGGCCGGCGCTTTGAAAGAGATGTCTCAGGAACTTGGCTTCTCGCTGGTGTTCAAGGCATCCTTCGACAAGGCCAACCGTACTTCTTACGACTCTTTTCGCGGCCCGGGTCTTCAGTTCGGGCTGGAAATGCTCGGCGAAATTAAGCGTAAATTCGCTGTGCCGGTGCTGAGTGACGTACATGAGGCGTCACAGTGCCCGGCTGCCGGAGATGTTCTTGATGTGCTGCAAATTCCGGCCTTTCTCTGCCGTCAGACGGACCTTGTGGTGGCTGCCGCTTCCACGATGAAAGCCGTCAACATCAAGAAGGGACAGTTTGTGGCTCCCCTGGATATTTTGCACAGCGTGCGTAAAGTCACCGAGCAAGGCAATCTCAATGTGCTCGTCACCGAGCGGGGCAGCTCATTTGGCTATAACAATCTCGTCGTGGATTATCGCTCCATCCCCATGATTCAGGAGCGTGGCGTTCCTCTGGTCTTTGATGCCACTCACTGTTTGCAGCTTCCAAGCGCCGCGGGCGGCGTATCGGGCGGGCTGCGCCAGTACATCCCGCAGCTGGCAAGAGCGGCAGTGGCTGCTGGTTGCCAGGGAGTATTCATGGAAGTTCACCCCAATCCCGACGAGGCGCTGAGCGACGGCGCCACTCAGATTCCTCTCAATCAGGTCAGGGAGCTGATTGTCCAGCTGCTGGCCATTCACAAGCTTGTTCAATCGCTGCCAGAAATTCGCTTGCCGGAGAAGGGACAGTGCGCTCAGCCCGCTCTTGCCCAGTAAACATCTTTGAGCGTCTCGGCTCTCTTCTTATGGCTGTTGCCTTATTGCTTGTAGGCAGCTTTGCCACACCGTCCTCTGGGAAGGCTGAGGTGGAGTTTGACTCACCGCCTCTGGGCGAGCTTTTACCAAAAGTTTTTCTGGCCTATGGCGGCAGGGAAAATTTTGCTCAGATGGACAAGAATTATTTGTTCATCGGAGAGCAGAAAATCACTCTCCCTGATACCGGGCAAAGCAGTGTCGCGCAATTTCGCCAGCTGAGAAAGGGAGCGTGCTTTCGTATTGATCTGGAGTCGGGCGAGGCTCCAGTGAGCACCGTATTTGATGGCGTCTCCGCCTGGAAATCCAGCGGCAAGGTCGTGACCGAGCTGCCCGGGGACGCGGCTCGACTTCTGGCGCAGGAGCGTGATCGCGAGCCTTCCGTGCTCGTGCACTTCCAGGAGCAGCCATATACTCTTAAATTGCTTGGACTGACCACATACAGGGCATCGCCAGTCTATGCCATCGAAGTGACAAGGTCCGGGCAGCCGGCTGTCACTGTTTTCGTAGACCAGAGGAATTATCTGGTTGACGGGATCTCATACGAGGGTATCGATCCTGCCGGCGGTGCCATGACCGCGATCTCGGTGGATTTCCTCGAGTACCGCCCATCTGGTGGCACGATGGTTCCGTTCAAACAAATTCAGTACGTCAAGGACAAGCCATATCTGGAGCTGACTCTCAGCTCCGCCGATCTGACCAGTGCCGTGGAAGACTGCCAGTTCCAGCGGCCCGATCGTCCGTATGACGTGCGCCTGTCCAAGGATGTCGCTATTCCGTTCGAGTATTCGCACAAAGAGATACTGGTCAAAGTGCGCCTTAACGGCAGCGAGCCGCTCGACTTTCTCTTCGACACAGGCGCCACGCAGACGGTGATAGACAGGCGCACTGCAGCTGAGAATTTTCTGGACAAGCAGGGCAACTTTAACGTCACGGGAGTTACAGGTCCGGTCACCACCCAGATGACCGCGGTAAGAAAGTTCGAACTGGGCGATTCCGCGCTGGCTGACGTGCAGGCTCTTATTCTGGATCTCATGCCGCAAACCCGGCAGATGGGAAAACATATTTGCGGCATAGTGGGCGAAAATGTTCTCAACCGTTTTGCTGTTACCATTGACTTCAGCAAGTGCCAGATTGTGTTGCACGACGCAGCCACTTACAAGCCGCCCGCCGCAGCCGCTGCCGTCTCTTTTGCCCAGCGTCAGGGCCCGGTCGTGAAGGCGTCCTTGAACGGCACAACCGAATTGTCCTTCCTGGTCGACACGGGCGCTGCTTTCAATAATCTGCCTGCAAAAACAGCCAGCTTGTTTCTTGCCGGTCAGACACCGCACATGACGGAAGGAACAGGACTCGACGGTAGACCGGTGCGTCTGGCCACGATTGCGCTGGGCTCGGTGAAGCTGGGCGGGCAAACAGTAAAGCAAGTCAATTTCACATATTCGGTGGAGCAAGATTCGCGCTTGCAGTCCCGCGGTTTTATCCAGTCCTCGAATATCGGCGTGCTCGGCAATCCCTTCTGGCAAAACTTCATTCTCACGCTCGATTATAAGTTTCGGCGGCTGATCCTCCAGCCTAATTCAGTGGTGACCGCCAGGCAGGATCTGGAGCAACTGCTTGTTGCCGGCGATGCGAAACTGAACATATACAGGGATTTGCGCGCCGCCGAGTCAGCTTATCAAAGGGCACTGACGCGCGTGCAATCACTGGGCGATCCCAGGCAGCAAGCCCGCGTCTGGGGAAGAATGGGCAATCTGCGGCGAGTCATGGCCAAGGATCTGATGCGACCTGAGCAGGCACGCATCGCGTACGAATATTTTTCTAAAGGACAGGAGCTGGCGCACAAGCTGGAGGACAGAGAAATTGAAGGGCGCATCCTGGCTGACTGGGCTTTGCTCTATATAGACAACGGGCAGATGCCGGCGGCGCGTCAGGCTCTGGAAGGGGCAATGCTTTACGCTCCGCAGGACCCGCAAGTGAACGTGGATTTTGGAGTCTATCTCTATAAGCTCCAGTCTTATTCCGAGATGCAAAAGTACATTGAGAAGGCTCTTTTCCTCGAGCCGGCCAACTGGCAGGCGCTCTGGTATGAAGTGAAACTCTGGGAGTTGTTCGGCGATCCCCAGAAACTGAAAGAAACGCTCAAGGAAATCATTCGTCTTTATCCATGGTCGAAACTGGCTCGCGACAAGCTGACTGCGCTCACAAGCCCGCTGATTCCCAGCCCGACCCCAAGCGACAAGCAATGAAATACTTTGATTCTCACGCTTGTCCACAAGCATCAAGAAGGCACTTCAGTCAATATTGACTGGTTGTTCGAAATAAGTTCACTTCGGCACCTGCAAGGACCTGCGTTCCTATACCCACATGACCAACACCGTTATGCAGAGCCAAAAATAGGAACCGCCTGACACAGTTTCTCCTCTTTGTATGGTGTTGATTCCAGCAATAGACTGGCTATGGTCGGAGACTCCCTCCCCTTCCTATACGCAGAAGGGCGTGGCTGAGAATAAGGGGAAGGAGGGCCACATTGCGCGCCAGGGACAGAGTCCACGAGTAGACTGGAACTTCAGACATATTCCCCTGTCTGCGGGCTGTCAATGATTTGGCAAGTTCGCGTAAGTGACTGGGTCCAAACGGACCATTGTTTATTCTGTTAATCAACTCTTGTGGCAGTCCTTGTTCCCCGTGCAGCGCGCCACACCATGCACCAACAATGGCAGCATGGGTATCAGTATCTCCGCCGGCCCTTATCACGGTTTGCAAGGCCGTCAAACTGTCTCCACCGAAACGCAGAAAGACAAAAGCGGATAGGGGAATACTATGATTGACGAAGCCACTGCAGCCAAGTCGCTGACGTGCATCTTCAATTGTTGCTTGTTGCTTAAACAGAGTGTAAGCGGTCAGCAATGCTGCGCGCAGTGAAGTTTCATTCACTACTTCAAGGGCAGCGTCAAAACACATATTGCGAGCATCTTCATCTGTGAGTTGCCGCATAGAGTAAGCAGCGGCTGCCATTTCTGCCGCGAAGAGGGCCCCGTCAACAGCCCGCGCATCGATGTGAGTTACACGGGCTAGACTAGTGCCAAACTTAATGCGCTGTTGCTGATCGTCGTGAAAAAACACCCCAACGATCGCTGCTCGCATTGCGGCGCCATTCCCGGCAGACCGAATTCCCGTCTTCCGGGCACCAAAAAGCATTTTTAGGCAGGACAAGCTCGTGGCTCGTCCGATTCCGAACGGAAGCCGGCAGAACCATCCAAGCAGAGACATCTGAAATGCACGAGTACATTTCATGTAGTCATCTGGATAGCGGATAAGCGATTGAGCAACCAATGCTGACTGCTCTGTATCATCGCTGGTAAAGCCGATATTGCCGAGCAAATAGTAGCGGTCGATGCCTGAAGGAAACCAGGACGCGATTGTTTTTGACGATAATCCTTCCATGAAGAGTCCCAGAGCGTCGCCAACGGCTGTGCCCAGCAGAACGCCTGAGAGATGATCGTACATTCGCTCGTTGTCGATTGGGAAATCACACTATCGAAGGCAACTCAATTCATTGTATCAGCGGTCATTTCGCTTTTGTTCTTCTGCCGCATTTATAGGGAGAAGTTGTTCCTGGTTCCTGCTCCGGGCTGTCAGTCAGCGCTGTTTGAGCTCTCAAGAGGGCTGCTCCCGTTCTTTGACCTGGCATATTGCCTCACGGCCCCGGAGAGTTTGGTGAACTTGGGTGTGAACCAGTATTTGCGCATTTCCTTGTAAGCTTCGTCAAATGTCCACTGGTCTTGTGTGACACGCCAGATGCCTACCAGACAGCCTGTACGGTCGGAGCCATGTGCGCAATGGACAAGGACTGCGCCGCCGTCTGGTGCCTTGGCTGCCATTTTTACTGTTCTGAGGAAGACATCTACCTGTTTTTTGGTTGGCGGCTCAGAGCTCATGGGCAGATTGATGTATTTCAGAGCGAGACGGTCGGCGGCTTGTTGCTCAGACTTTGTTTGCTCGCCAGCTCCGCGCAGATCGATAAGAGTCCTGATTCCCTTCTCCTTCGCTTTGGCGAGCCCGCGCTCGGTCGGCTCGCCGCTGCGAAAGAGAAAAGGATGCACCTGATGAAAGTTGGGGAGGTCCTTTTGCCTGACGACTTCAGCCTGGTATCTGGCAGCCTCTGGGCTCGGGGGTGGTGGCCCGGCAGAAGGTGGGACAGAGCCTTTGGCAGGGCTGGAGGCAGGCGTCTGCCCTGGCTCCGGTTCTGGCTGTCTGGCCCCTGCCTGGCTGAGAGCCATGAAGGCTGGCTGCATTACCAGAGCCGCCAGTGGGAATAGAACAAGGAAAGATCCCTTCCTGAACATCTGTCCTCCTTAAGTATGGTCGGCTCGGAAAACTTGTAAGTATTATGGGGAAAGGCTGAGGATGCAAATTGTAATCCTGGCTCATCCATTGACAGGCAGGCGATTGGGGAAAGCAGCAAGTGGTTAATATTGCTTAATATATTTTGAAACTATTGAACTTTTGGCGGCACATTCACGTAGACAGGATTGAACCGATTCAATCGGCTTGAGGGAAGTGGAGATTGACAGTGGACCTTAGTGACGAGGCCCTATTAGAAAGTTTCCGGCAGTCGAAAGACCAGACTTACTTTAAGTCATTGATTCGGCGGTATCAAAGTCGCATTTACAATGCGTCGTACCGGATACTCGGAAATGCGGAGGAAGCCGAAGAAGTGGTCCAGGACACCTGCTTGAAAGTGCACCAGAACATTGCCAAGTTCAAACGACATTCTTCCTTTGCAGCCTGGATTTTTCGCATAGCCCATAATACTTGTGTGGATATTTTGCGAGCTAAACAAAGGCGAAAAGGTTTCCAGCTGTGGTGCTTCGACCCACAGTCGACCCATGATTTAGATGACGGTGCCGAAGGGATGCAAGTGGTGTCACAAGCTGCCGATCCGAGCCCTTGCCCGGAAGAGCAACTGGATCTCACAGAACAAGGAGAGATGATTGCAGCATCGTTGAGATTGTTGCCTGACAGTCAAAGGACAGTAGTAGTGCTTCATGATATTGAAGGTTTCTCCTATCTGGAAATTGCCGAAATTGTCGGAGCTAATCTCGGAACAGTGCGTTCGCGATTGCATTACGGCAGACTCAAACTGAGAGAATTGCTCGAGCCGTACTTCTCCGCTTCCAACATGACCCCCGCTTCAAGGTGAACAATATGGCTTTTGCTGAAATATCTTGCACGAAATTTGAAATTAGCCTTGATGCTTACCATGACGGCGAACTTGATGTCGCCGAAAGAGAAGCTGTCGAAAAACATCTTGCGAATTGCCCTGCATGCAACACAAAGCTGGCGGATATAGACAGGTTGGTGTCATCCTTGAAGCATTTGCCCCGTGTGGGGCTAAAGCGAGATTTCTCGGCTGATCTGGATAGTCTGTTGTCCCGGCAGACTTCCGGGCAGGTCGTTTTCCTGCAGCCGAAAGTGTGGGCTCCTTTGAGCATAGCTGCTGCTGTCATTCTCCTTGTTCTTACCTTCAAACTCTCTGAGCAGCCAGGACATAATGTGGTCGCTTCCAGGACAGCACCTGCAACAGTCGGGGGCAGCCAGAGCCATCCTGTCACAGCTTCTCCTCAGGAACAAATCGCCCACACGGCTCCTCTTCCTGATAGCCAGAAGTCCCCCTCCGGGACAAGACAGAACTCGTTGGAAAGTGAAAGGCCCCAGGTCGCTCACAGCAAGCCAGAGGCTGGTGAGTCTCCTGTGATCCCTTCGAGCAAGCAAGCTCCGCAAACTACGATTGCCGCGCAGGCGCCGGCAGACGAGTCGGTAGAAATTGAGAGCGGCAGTAAGTCTTCCGAGAATATGGAAATTGCGGAAGTAGCTTATCCGAACGGCTCGTTCACGGAAGCAGTTGGTATCGCAACAGATGAGGATGGACTCTATGACCTTAAGATGTAGAAAAACAGCCGGTTCTCCGCTGATGCCACCTCATCTGCCGCTATTGGCACTGAGCCTCCTTCTGGGACTGAGTGCCGTCTGGTTGCCGGCAGCCATCGGGCAAGAAGGTTCCTTGTCGGCCGGATTAACTCTGGCGTACGATCCCGATCAGGATCCAGGTGCTCAGCTACCGCCACCACCAGCGCTCAGAAGAAATCCTGGTGATAATTCCGGCTCCGACCCGGACTTTCAGCCTCAATTACCAAGAGCTGGTGCCGGTGAAGATCAAGGTGGTCCGGGGCAGGGTGCCTTTCAGGGGCGTCGCGGCTTGAGAGGTGGTGGTTTCCCTGGTCAGTCCGGTTCGGACGGTCCAGGTGCAACTTTCCGCCGGCGCATGCGCGGACTCGAAGGCGGACCCGGCGGCGGGCAATTTGGTGGACCCGGAGGCGGGCAGTTTGGTGGACCCGGAGGCGGGCAGTTTGGCGGACCTGGCGGTGGGCAGTTTGGCGGACCTGGCGGGCCGATGGGGCAGCGCGGGCCGGGCGGCGGCCCTGGTGGCTTCATGGGTGCCGGTGGACATAAGCAACTGGATCTCACGCGCCTGGGTTTGACGGAAGAGCAAAAGCAAAAGATTCAAACCATGCGCCAGCAGACGAAAGCCAAAGCCAAAGATCTGCGCAAAGATCTCATGCAAAGGCAGCTTGATCTGAGAAATCTTGCTTTCAGCCCGACGGCTTCAGATGCGCAGATAAGGGCTGCACGAAAAGAGCTGCGCAAGATTCAGGACCAGATGGACGACCTCAATCTCAATGATTTCTTACAAATCCGTGGTGTCCTGACTTCCGAACAGAGGCAACACTTGCCGGAAGTGGCACCGCCTGGCGGGGCCGGCGGAGGCTTTGGTCCCGGTGGAGGTCCGCAAGTGGCTTCACCTGATGTGCCAGGCGCTCCTGGCGGACTCCGCAAGAGGCAGCGGGTTGACGCCGAATTGCAGAACTGATTGCAAACAAATCAGCGCTCGGCAGTCGCGATTTCTTTCAGCTCTTTTCTGTCAATCTCGTGTTATGTAAGACGCCGAAGAGAAGGGCTTCTGCTGCAAGGGAGAGTTAATTGCCCTTTTTCTTGCCTTTGCTTCCGGCCCAGTCCAGTAAGAAATCGGAATTGTCCTCGCCGGAGCCTTCAGAAGTATGCCCGCCCTTGTCTTCTCGGGCGGTTTCTTGCGGTCTGGGTTTCTCCGCCGGCCGGGGTTTGGGTTTAGCGGCAGGAGGAGGGGCCATGGGCTGCACCATCATAGCGGGAAACACCGGTACTACCGGCGGTGGCGGAGGCACCAGTCCGCCTCGCGGCGTTTTGGGCTTCGGTGGCGGCTCGGGCTTAGGCTTTGCTACTTTCTTGGGTGGCGTCGTCGTTTTGGCTGGAGGGCTTTCCGCTGCCGGTGGGTTGTCTTGTTCGTCGGAGGAGGTGCTGGCGTCAGGTTCGGCAACTTTCGCCGGCGTCGACTTCGGTTTTTCGGTTGCAGCTGGCTTCGGTTTTTCGACGGGGGACGGCTTAGCTTCGGGAGACTGGGAGCTGGCTTCTGCTGTCTTTTCTTTACTGTTTTTCTTGATTTTGGTCAGCAAGACCGCCTTGGATTTCAGGCGAGTCTCCACTTCCTGGTTCGGCTGTAGTTTGGCTTTTGCCACTTGCGTTTTTGCAGGCTTGGGAGCAGGCTTTTTCGGCGGAGCTTTTGAAGAAGCCTTGGGTTGCTGCTTGGCTGCTGCGTGAACTGTGCTTTCTTTCACAACTGCCGGTTTTTTCTTTTCGGCTGGCTCGGCGGCAGGTGTGGGTCTGATGGTGTGGATCGCTGTTTTGGTGTCTTGCACTGCCGGCGGCGCAGCTGCCGCAGAAGGCTTGGGTGGTGAAGGGCTGACTGGTGGGGCGGACGCGGTGACTATGGCGGCCGGGGCTGATTTACCGTTTGTCAGTTCCTCCATATAGAAACACTCTTGTGCTGCTCTGGCAATGTTCCCTTGCTCCTGGTAGCTGAGAGCCAGCATTTCTCGAGCTTCCAGCGAGTCACGGTGTTTGGCGATGGCCTTTTGCGCTTGCTGAATAGCCTCACCGGTCTTGCCTCTAACTTTGAGAACTTCCGCCAGTTTTACCCGAGCTGTCACAGAATTCGGGTTGAGGCGAACGGCTTGAGTAAGACATTCCTCGGCTTTGGGAAATTTCGAAGAATTAAGAGCAATGACACCTTCGTCAAAATAGAGATCAGCGACATAAATGGAGTTGGCGCCGTACGCCTTGAGGGCCATGCGTAAGCAGTCTTCGTACATGTCCATGGCTGAATCGGCATTTCCCCGCAGGTACATTTCGATGGCGTCGTTGCGCAGGGAGCGGATGCTATCGATATCGGAAGGAGCCTTGGCCCGGGCGGCAGCATCCCAGGCGAGAGCCACCTGGCAGGCAAGCAGGGCAATGATTGCTCTTCTCAACATCTTGATTACCTCACTTTTCCTATTGTAGAGGCAGTAGCTTCAGTCAGAACGGGGAAAATACTGAAATTTGCCATCTTTATCTCAAGCCAATATCCATCTCCATACCTGATAGAATTGCTCTTCCTGGAAAATCCTGGGGATTTAGTCATGCGCAGACAACGCCATCGCACTCGCGGCTCCCGCGAATCATCAACCGGCTCGGCCGGACAACCTCCGACTGCAAAGGTCTTCATGCAGGCGGGCATCGACCTGAATACCAATCTGGGAGAGGGATTTGGTCCTTACCGCATCGAGGGTGAGTCTGAAATACTTCCTTATGTCACTTCGGCCAACATAGCTTGTGGCGCCCATGCCGGCGACCCGCTCATCATGGAGTCCGCCCTCGAGGAAACCCGCTATTACGGTCTGGCGCTCGGGGCTCATATCGGCTATCCGGACCTGCAAGGATTCGGTCGTCGTGAGATGCATCTTCCCCCTTCCGAGTTGCGGGCTTCTATTCTTTATCAACTGGGCGCGCTGGCCGGACTGGCCCGGACCCTGGGCTTCGACATTACTCAGGTTCGTCCGCACGGGTTTCTGTATAGACAGCTGGCTGGCGATCTGCGGATAGCCATGACGGTTGCCAGAGCCATAGCGGAATTTGATAAATGGCTCATCCTGGTCGGTCCGGCTGGACCGAATCTTCTCACCGCCGGCGAGAGATCCGGGATCCGTGTCGCAGGAGAAGCCTGGATCGACAGGACTTACGATCCCACCGGACACTTGTTGCCCCACACCCATAGCCGGGCTACCCTCAAGAATCCTGCCGAAATTCTCAGACAGGCCAACAGCCTGATCAGGTATGGAACGGTACAGTCTTCCGATGGAACGACAGTGAAGATTGATTTCCAGACAATCCATTTGCATGCGCGCATGCCGCAGGCAAAGGTTGTAGCTGAGCAATTGCGACTCATGATTCCACACGCCTGCTCGCTCACGGCTGAGCCGTTCACGATAGATGAAGAAGACGACAGCTATTCTCTGGCGTACAGCGAATAGTAGACTAAGAAAAGAATGCTGCAGTCGGCTGCCCGAGAAGCAATTCTGCCAGCGCAAACCTACTTGCTGTTGGCAGGCGGGGCTGAGAACGCGCTAGGGAAGCCGCTTTGAAGCAGGAATTATCTCGTCGTACCAGCTTCCGTAATATTCGGGATAATCCTCGCCAGTTGTCGACGTGATTGTCTTCTCGAGAGCCTTGCGAATGGCTTTGCGTCCTCCGCGTCTGTAGCGATTCAGCCACTCGAGCTCTTTGGGATCTACTTTCACTCCGGCTTTGATGAGCTCTTTGACGATGTTAATCTCGTGGACAATTGCCTCCGTCTCTTCCTCAAGACAACGCTCAATAAACTCCTGCCGCCCGGTCTTGCCCGGAACAGGATCTATCGTTGGTTTAACCAGGGCATGGACAAATTCGTGGGCAATGCTTATCAACTTGTAGTTGCGCGGGCACCAGCGTCCGATATAAATGGTGCGCTTTTTCCGGTCATAATAAGCTCGGCAGGGCCCATCGACAAGTCGGATTTTTACACCTTCGTCGCGGATGCGCTTGATGTCGTCCACAAGCGTGGGCGATTTCAAAGCAAGCTCCACAAGGCGCTTGCCAAACTGACGTCTGAGATTTTTTAGGTGAGTATTAGCAAGCAAGCCAAGGACTCCTGAGTCGTGAAGCTAGATTAATTTTATCGCAATTTCTTGGCAAGTTCAAACCCCCCGAATCGGGAAATTACGGGCGTTTATCTAATTTTTGGGCACCCCTGCCAAGCGGTGGGATAGATAAAATTTTTCACATGTTCCTGTTGGGCTCGTCAGCTCCGGGCAAACTTCATTGGACACTGTCAGTTCGCGACTCAACAGTTCTATACATCGCTGGAAGCCGCTTCCAAGGGCTTGTGTGCGAAATGCTGGCAGAGGCGGGTGCCTCCGCTATTCAAGTCGGAGAATTCGGGTATCCTTAATACTATTCAGGGTAAACCCTTTAAGCCCTGATTAAGGAAATCCCCAGCGAA
>JAHFBI010000392.1 GCA_023250095.1 Candidatus Melainabacteria bacterium | reverse complement strand
CACCGCCTTGTCGGCATCGATGTCTCCAGCAAAAACGAGCGTCGTTGCCGGCGGCACTATATAGCTGTTGAAAAACTTCTGCTCGTCGGCAGTCGTCAAAGCTGACAGAGACCGAGATTCTTCAGAAGGATCGCACGGGCAATAAGGAGATCCAGAGGCAAGAAGGCTCCGCATCAAGGCGCGATTGACCTTTTGCGCCACGCCGTCGTCGTTGAGCTTGAGCTGGCTGAGCGCATCCTGACGAGCCTTCTCTACATCCTCGTCCGTGAGCGCCGGTGCGCTGAGAGATTCGGCAAGCATATCGAGTTGAGCAGAAAGGTCGCGCGAGAGGCAGCGCGTCTGGAAATTGATTGTTTCGGCAGCGTTGTCGAACTTGAGCATGTGCTGCATCTGCAGTCCGAGATCTTCCTGCTGCGTGCTGAGTTGTACACGTCCCCGCTTGGCCGAGCCTTGATTCAAGATTGCCGCAGCCAGGTCAGACAACCCTTTCTTGCCGGGCAAATCGTACACATCTCCTGCTTTGACAGCGCCAAATATTTGCACGATCGGGCTCAAGCGGCTCTCGAAAACAAGGAGCGTCATGCCATTCTTCAGCGATCGCCTTACCACTTTCTGACAACCTGCGTCCTGGCGAGGAGCCAGCATAGCCAGCTGCTTGGAAATAGCCGAAGGTATGCCGCCGATGGCTGCAGGAATTTCTCTAACCTCCGAGGCAATGTTGCCGATAGCTGCCGGAAGTCCCCGGATGGCAGAAACTGTAGCTGAAGGTATGCCGCCGAGTGCCGCAGGAATCTCTTTGATAGTCGAAACAGTTGCCGAAGGAATGCTGCCAATTGCCGACGGAACCCCTCTCACTGCCGTCGCTGCTGCTGCCGGCAAGCCGCCAATGGCCCCGGGAAGCTCTTTGATGGCGCAAGGGATGCTGCCCACCGCCTGAGGAATCTTCCCAATGGCCGCAGGAATGTTGCCAATTGCAGACGGTATTTCTTTAATCGCGGACGGGATGCCGCTGACAGCTGCCGGCACGCCTTTGAACGCCGAGGGAATGTTGCCGATGGCAGAGGGAACCGACTTGACTGCCGACGGAAGGGCAGAGGGAATTTCTTTGATTGCCGACTCGACTGCCGAAAGCTTCTTGCCCCCGGAGGCTCCCCGTGTTGCCCCCTTTGGAGAGCCGTCGGCAGCAGAAAGTGGGTGAGAAAGCGACGCTCCTTCGCCGGCAGCACCGGTGCCTGGCTCCGGCGCTTTCGCCGGAATTGCCTTTGAGGTAGCCGGCATATGGCCTGATTTGTCCAGAGCACCATCGGCTGCGCCTTCTGCCCCGGTCAGCTCTTTTTCCCTGTCAGCAAAGGCCATGAGCTTGAGGAAAGGTTCCGGGCCAACAGCTGCATCGTCGCTCTTATAGCCGGTCAGTCCTGTGTGCTCGAACTGCCTGGCAGGGGAGTTCTTCTGCGGCTCCTTCGGCTGCTCGACAGTGGACGGTTTAGGCGGCTGAGCCTTGGGAGCCAGAGCACCTGCCAGCCAGCCGACGACCCGACTGTCTGGATTCAAGTAACGCTTGCACACGCGCAAAAGATCGCCAGCCCCGACGCAGCGCAGACGATCTGTCCAGCTATAAGCGTTTTTCCAGCTCGACAGGCTGTCGAAATAACCCAGGTGAAAGCCGGCACGGTAAGGTCCGTCGCACTCGCTAAAGAAGGCCATCTCAGCCTGGTTTTTCGCCCGCCTCAGCTCGACATCGGACACCGGCTGAGCACGCAATTGATTGATAGCACAATCGAGTGCATCGAGAATCTTCTGCTGCGCGTTGAAAGTGCCGGGGATAGCCACACAGGTGATATTGAACATACCGGGATCTTTGCGGACCTCGAAACTGGCAGAGGCCGAGGCGCACACTTTCGGCTCAATCAACTTTATCTTGAGTCGCCCGGACAACGCCGCGTTCAACAGTTTCTCCAGCACGACCATCGCCGGAGCGTCAGCCTCGTCGAGCGCCGGTGCCCGATAAGACAGCTGCAAAATCTCTTGCCTGCCCGGATGTTTGACGACGACTCGTCGCTCCCCGTGCTGGACCGGCTCAACGAACTTGACAGGAGGCGCCGCCGAAGCCGATCGGCAGATGCCACCGAAATATTTCTGCACCAGAGGCAGCACTACTTTCATTTGCACATCGCCGGAGACGACAAGCGTGGCATTGTCCGAGCAGAAGTAACGGTCGTAATAACTCCTGGCTTGCTCTGCGGTCAGGTTCTCCACATCACCGCGCCAGCCCATTGTCGGGTGATGGTAAGGGTGTTGCTGAAAGAGTGCTGCCCTGACTTCTCTCCCCAGCATCACTTGCGGGTCCTTCAGCTCGTTTTCGAACTCGTTTTGAATGTTGACTATTTCGTCCTGAACGTCCTTTTCGGCAAAGACTCCACCGCGCATGCGTTGCGACTCGATGCGCAGAGCAAGCTCCAGCTTGGAGGCAGGCAATGTCTCGAAAAAAGATGTAAAGTCGTCGCTTGTGTATCCGTTGAACTGACCGCCCACCCGGGCAATTGTGGCGCCAAGCTCCCCCTGGCGGAAGCTGCCCACGTTGCGGAACAAGAGATGCTCGACCAGGTGGCTGAGTCCGGTAGAGCCCATAATCTCGTTGCGCGAGCCGACTTTGTACCAGACGAGACAGGAAACGACCGGGAAAGCGTGGTCCTCAAGCACAACCACTTTCAGTCCATTGGGCAATATTGCCTCATCAGGCACTGTCGGAGCCAGGTGACGATTGCCTGCCGCCACATTATTGCTGGCGCCAGTTTCCGGTCTTGGCTGCGCAACACCGCCTGGCTGGGTATTTTTAACGCCGGCGTAAGATGTCGACTCAGGCTCGGACAGACAAGGGCAGGCGTTACAAGCCTGGACCAGAATGACCAGCGCTATCAACCGGACAAGCCATATTTCCACTGGTAACCGGCGATATCGAAACATCAGCACCCGTGCTCAAGCACCAGCACCTGTCTGAGGGCATCCACGCTCGTGGACCGTCTATCCAGAAACAGGACCTTTTTATAGCACAGTCAGCCCCCAGGTTATAAAGAACTTGTTTTTAGATACTGAAGCGTTAACAAAAGCAGATACTCTCAATTTATGATTGCAGTCTTGCCAGGTTATTGATAATATTTCTCATTACTGCCTCTTGGAGACCAGAAATGGTTGCCTCGGTCAATCGGAAGCCTTCGGAAACGGTGCTACACAACGCAACAGCAGTTTCCCCCCGCAGTGGGACTCCAGCCTCTCAGGAAGGGGTTGTTCTTGTCGGCAATCCGAATGTCGGCAAGTCAGCAATATTTAATGCGCTGACCGGACTGAATGCTGATGTGTCCAACTATCCGGGCACCACCATCGACATTTCACGGGGCAAGCTCGGCACGTCCGATCTCGTAGACACGCCCGGCATATACGGCGTTTCCAGCTTCAACGACGAAGAGCGTATTGCCCGGGGCATGATACTCGAGAGCCATCTGGTGATCAATGTCATCTCTGCTTTGAGCCTGGACCGCGATCTGTTCCTGACGCAGCAACTGCTCGATATGGGCAAGAGAGTGCTTGTGGTCATCAACCAGTGGGACGAAGCGGGGCAACGCGGACTTGAAATCGATGTCGAGCTGTTGAGCAAGCTTCTGGGAGTCAAAGTAATAACCACGGTAGCCATCAACAATGAAGGAATAGACAATATCCCCAGATGCTTGCCTGAGGCGACGCAGGGCAATGTCGACGCCGCCCTCGATGCCCTGCTTGCACCCCTGCTTGCGCAAAATATCCAACAGGATCTCGCCTTGCTTGCCCTGGAAGGCGACCGTCCTTCCGCCACTAAATGCGGTGTGGAAATCGCCGATCACCGGTCTGAGATTTATCATTTGCGCCGGCAAAAAGTCAACAGCATCTACGGCAAGACTGTTGTCCAGACAGGCTCCCGCCAGACTCTCTCCACCGGACTGGGACGAGTGCTGCTTCATCCATTCTGGGGCAT
>JAHFBI010000391.1 GCA_023250095.1 Candidatus Melainabacteria bacterium | reverse complement strand
CATCGCCAACCGGGCAGATAAAGAGCTTGCCAGGCTCGGTCATTATCTCAAAGGAGCCAGCAGCGTGCTCCTGGCCAGCCAGATGCGCGCTTTGAGCAGGCAGATGGAAGAGGCACGCAAACTCGCCGACTGGCAAAGCGCCCGGGATACCTTATCGAACCTCAACAGCGAGCTTGCGCGACTGTGCGATTTCGCCGAGAGGGAACTTTCACTTAAGTCCCCAGAAAGCCAGTAACAGCCTCCGCCAGGGAAAGAGTCAGCAAATGCGCGGCAATTGCTCGCCGGCCAGCATATCGACAATGCGCCACCCACCCACGGTTGTTTTCATGACGACCAGCGGCCGCTGCGCCTGCGCCTCCACTACTTCACCGATAATTGAAGCTTGCCGTCCGGCCGTATTGGCGCGCATGGCGGCTAGTACAGTGGGGGCATCTTCTGCCGCGACGATAGAAAGCAACTTCCCTTCGTTAGCCACATGGAGAGGATCTAATCCGAGTATCTCGCAGCAACCCTTGACCTCGTCTTGAATGGCGAGTTGATCTTCGTATATCCTGATGCCGACAGCTGAGGCGATGGCGAGCTCGTTGAGGGCGCTGGCAAGACCGCCCCTGGTGGCATCGCGCAGACAGTGAATCTGCTCACTTGCCGAAAGCATATCGGCGACAAGAAGATGCAGAGGCTGCGTGTCGGAATAAATCGGCACCTCAAAGTCAAGCTCCTGCCGCGCAGAAAGGATGGCCATGCCGTGAGCGGCAATGTCCCCGTTCACAAGGACAAGATCGCCCGGGCGCGCGCGGTCAGCGGAGATGTCAACTCCGGGCTCGACAATGCCCACGCCAGTCGTGTTAATGAATGACTTGTCGCACTTGCCCCGGTTGACCACCTTGGTATCGCCGGTGATGATATTCACGCCGGCCATTTCACAAGCTTCTTTCATGGAAGCTACTATCTTGAGAAGGTCCTCCATGGGAAAGCCCTCTTCGAGAATAAAAGCCGCCGTCAGAGCCAGCGGTCTGCCTCCCACCATGGACAGATCGTTCACCGTGCCGTTGACTGCCAGCTTGCCGATATCACCGCCTGGAAAGAAGAGCGGATCGACTACATAAGAATCCGTCGTCACGGCAAGCCGTGAGCCGTTTATCTCCATAAGTGCCGAATCGTTCAGTTGAGTCCGGCAAGAGCCAAGAAGCTCGGGCGCGAAGATCTGCTCAATAAGCTCATGCATCAGCTTGCCGCCGCTGCCGTGGCCGAGCAAGACTTTCTTGTGAGACATGGCACCTGACCGAGATCCCTTTACCGGAGCCCTTTGCATATCACTCTCCTTTAAATTCGGGGGCACGCCTGGCAAAAAAGGCATCGAGCCCCTCGCTGAAATCCGGGCCACGAGCTATTTCCACCAGGTTGCGCAATTCCCTGTCCAGATGTCGATCGAGAGAATCCATGGAGGACGCTTCATTGATAAGCCGCTTGGCTATGCCAAGAGCGCGGGTCGGACCGTCTGAAAGCCGCCTGGCGACTTTCAGAACTTCACCGTCAAATTCATCGAGTCCAAAGACGCCGGTAATGAGCCCGGACTGAAGTGCCTCTCTGCCGCTCAGCCTGGGATTGAGGAAAACAAGCTCGAAAGCCTTTCTGATTCCAACCAGCCTCGGCAAGAAAAATGTCGAACTCTCCGCCCCGGTCAGCCCCGTTTTAGGATATGCCCATTCGAAGCTGGCAGCATCTGCGGCAAAAACAAGGTCGCAAGACATGGCCAGACCGAAGCCGCCGGCTGCGGCAATACCCTTGACTGCCGCTATGAAAGGCTTCGGTGCGCGCCTTATCTCCGAAATTGTGCTGTGAATGTACTCCAGTATCTCTTTAAAGCTCTTGCCGTAGTCAGATTCTATCGGGCAGGTCTCGGGCTTCAAATAGGAGAAGTCCTTTTGACTACCTTTCTCACGAACATATTTCAAATCAGCGCCGCTGCAAAAGCACTTCTCTTGCCCGGCAAGCACGACACAACGGATTGAGTCGTCTCTGGCAAACTGCAAAGCAGCCTTGCGGAGATCCTGCGCCATCTCCACATCCAGGGCATTGAAACGCTCGGGACGAGCCATGGTGATGATGCCGACATGATCCTGTCTTTCCATCTCGATGTGATACATGTCTTTCCTTTCAGCGGCAGTGAGGCATCCTTTTAAGATCTACTCGGCAATGATGAGATGCCCGCCGTATTCGTGCCAGATCTTGCAGGTTCCTTCGGCTGAAACCATGCAGGCGCCGACAGGGCTCTGAGGGGTGCATTCCATACCGAAGAGACGGCAATCCTTCGGTGATTGAATCCCGGCCATTATGTTGCCGCAAATGCACTCGAGCGTCAAAGGCTGCAAGGAGTCCTCCTGACAGAGGTCTGGCGTCAGGTCGAAACGCTGCCGGCTGTCGAAAGAGCGATAGCGACTCCTCAGACGCAGGTTGCCGTTGGGCACGTGGGCAATGCCGCGCCACATGCCTCCTTCGCTCTCGAAAACTTCCCACAACAATTTCTGGGCCGCCAGATTTCCTTCTTTCGTGCAGCAACGCGGATAAGCATTTTCTACGGCAGCTTCGCCTGCAACAACAAGCTCGACCAGCGCGGCAAGAGCAGCAAGCACATCCAGCGGCTCGAACCCGCCTGTGACAACCGGTATTTTGTGCCGGCTGACGAAGCGCTCGAAGACACCCCAACCAGTAATCGTCGCAGCATGCCCGGCGGCCAGGAATCCTTCCACCCTGGTGCCTGGCATCTCAGCCACTATCTCCATGACCGGCGGAATATATTTGTGTGCCGACAGGACAGAAAAATTGGCCGGCGGGTTAGCCAGCACGACTGCCGCTGTGGCGACGGCTGTGGTTTCAAAGCCGGAGGCAAAGAATACGACTTCGCCCTTGGACTCAAGGGCAAGCTTCAGCGCTTCAGACGGGCTGTAGACGACTCGCACGTCGGCGCCTTGCGCCTTTACTTGCTCGAGCGAGAAGCAGGAGCCAGGCACACGGAACATATCTCCAAAAGTAGCTACGATCGCCCCCTGCCTGGCAATAGCGATTGCCTCATCCACTTCGGGAACGTCAGTAATGCAAACAGGACAGCCAGGACCCATGATTACATTCAGTTCAGGCGGCAGCAAACTGCGCAAACCGAAGCGAGCAATACTTTGCTCATGACTACCGCAAACATGCATTATGGATATTGGCTTCTTAACGTTTCTGCACAATTGAGAAATTTTTTTTCTAAGGGCAGCAATTCTTTCAGGATCACGAAACTCCAATCGCCCAAAGCCTGCTCCGGTAAGGTTTTCCGTCATCGCACCCTCTCAGGACGAAGCCTTCATTTCGTCAGCTACATCGCTGGCCATTAAGTCGCGATCACCTTGCTTGAGAAGTCCATCATAAAAAGACAGAGTCTCGGCAATCTCGGATTGCGGGATCTTCTTGATAGCAAAGCCAACGTGCACCAGCACGTAATCGCCGGCTTTCACTTCTTGATCGACCACAGTCAAAAGAATCTGCCGCTTCACACCCCAGAAGTCGACTGTGGCGCACTGTCCATCCACGGCCATTATCTTGCCTGGAACACCTAAGCACATGCCAAACAGCCTCCCGGCGCCAACACCGACCCCTTATAGCATTTCGGCAGGTCCCTGTCGATGCCCGGCAAGACTATTCAGCCATCGTTTGTGCCCAGCGCTCAAAACCTCTGTCGATGAGCTTCTGGACGTAAGCTTCACCTTTCATCTGGTAAATGGCATGAGTCGATTGATAAAAAGGATTGCGGAAAAGCTCCCAGAGCGCTTCCTGGCTGAAATGCATGCAGATGAACTCATCGACAACGGCATCGGCCATCTCGTCGAAACTTCCTTCGATGGAGACCGCATGCATCTCCAGAGGATCCTTCGGGTCGAACTCATCCTTAGGCACAGCTCATCTCCTGCATAGCCAACCTGCTCCCACAGACAATCATAATTCACCATCTGCACGATCGCGATTCTATAGCCGGAAGTATTAGGCAGGTCTAGCCT
>JAHFBI010000390.1 GCA_023250095.1 Candidatus Melainabacteria bacterium | reverse complement strand
GCAGGACAGGACGTTGTAGCGTTGTGCCAAGAGAGCTGCGTCGGGGCGGTCGCAATTGACTGCCACGACTTTGATCCGCCCGGCATTGCTCTGGGCGAACGACTGGACAATCTGCCTCTGCGCAGGACTGGAGCTGAAGCTGTAGAAATAGACAAGTACCGGCTGGCGGTCCTTGGCCATCTCGACTTCATAGTTCCAGTTGGCAGTCGTCACTTCGGTGACAAAACCCCAGGAAAGGTGAGACTGTGCCGTTTGCGGCGCCCGATGGACAATTGTCCCAATACTGGCGCCAACAATGACGAGAAGCAAGAGCCCGGTGAGGGACAGGAAAGTTTTTGACAACATTGGTCAGGGTTCGGGCTTGGTCAAGCCCTGGGTGTCCTCTGGGGCACCCGTAAATGGTATCGATTTTTCAACTGGCGCGGTGCTGCCTTCAGGTTGCAAGTGAAAGGAACCGCGCCGGCTATCTTTAAGCTGCAGCTTTCCGGTAGAAAGACTCGACAAGCGCAGCATAGCGCTTGATCACTTCTTCGGTGCGAATCTTCAGGGTCGGAGTGAGGAGCCCTCCGGCAATGCTGGCTTCCACAGGCACGATCTGGAACTTCTTCAGCTGCTCCCAGCGCTCGAGCTTGAAGTTGGCGGCCTCGACGGCTGCGCCGACTGCGCGCGCTACTGCTTCATTCCCGGCATAGAAGACTGCCAGATCAGCTCCTTCATCAGGCGCCCCGGCTTTGATCTTCTCCAGGAGTTCTCTGGCGGCTTGCTGATTGACAAAGATGAGTGCGCTGATAAACGGCTTGCCATCACCGACCGGCACAACATACTGGACAATGGGATCGCCTTCGAAAGCTTTCTCGATCTTTTCCGGCGCGACATATTTGCCGCCGTCTGTCTTGAGAAGGCGTTTCTTACGCCCGGTGATGAAAAGGAAGCCCTGCTCGTCGATGCGCCCGAGGTCGCCTGTCTTGAACCAGCCGTCGGCTGTGAGTGTTTTGGCTGTCTCCTCAGGAAGGTTCCAGTAGCCCTTGAAGACGAGCGGCCCGCGGAACCAGATTTCGCCGGCAGGAGATTCATCCTGACCAGCGTCCTTGACTATGCGCACTTCCATATCAGGAATCAGCTGCCCGACGGAGCCGACTTTGTTGGTGGCGGCAGGCTCACGCTGGCTCTGGCGAAGAGATTTCGCACTGGGGCGATTAACGGCGTTAGCCCCGCAGGTTTCGGTCAGACCATATCCCTGGAGGATTTCCAGCCCGATGAGCTGGTAGAACTCCAGAATTTCGGGGGCGATCGGTGCTCCTCCCGAGGTCATGATGCGCAGCTTACCGCCGAGTTCAGCACGGATCTTGGAGAAAACAAGTTTGTCCGCCAGCCAGCGGGCGAACCCTGGATTTCTCTGGCTCAGTGCCCAGCGCACCAGACGCCCTTTGATTCCGGTTGCTTTCTGGAGCTGCCCGAGGATCTTGTCTTTGACTTTGCGCCAGACTGCTGGCACGCCATGCAATGCCGTCGGGCGAACAAGCTTGAGGGTCTCGCCCACTTCGTCGACTTTGCAGAAAGCCATGGGCACGCCGGTCCATGTGCACAGTGTCAATCCGGCCACGCGTTCATAGACATGCGCCAGGGGCAGGTAGCTGAGGTAGACGTCTCCCTTGTCCGGGCTCAGCTCGAAGCCATGCGCCAGAAGGCTCTGGCAGGCAGAGGCGAAATTGCCGTGCGTGAGGATGGCGCCTTTGGGCACGCCGGTGGAACCGGAAGTGTAGATGATGGTGACGATATCATCGCCGGTGATACCAAGTCCTGACTGCTCAGACAGTGCCTGACGCAAGTGATCGATTTCAGCTTCTACGGAAGACCAGTTTGCAGGCGAGCTGGGGGTGTCGAATCCCCGGGTAAAACGAGATACAAACGGCATTCGATCAATTATTGAAGCTTCGATTTTGGAAGGAATGTCATCGAAGTGGACGGCGCAAACAGAAACGGAAGCATCGGCTTTGGCAAGCTGGGTGCTGTCGTTGGAGAACAGGAAGCTAGCGCCCGAATCCTTGAGCACATAGTTGACCTGTTCGGGTGTCGAGTGGGGATAGACTGGCACGACAATGCCGCCGAGGCTCTGAATTGCCCAGTCGGCGATAGCCCATTCAGGGCAGTTCCAGGCCAGGATAGCCGCCCTGTCGCCTTTCTTGAAACCTCTCTGGCGCAGAAAGGCGCAGATTGTGGCTACTGCCCTTCCGGCGTTGGCAAAAGGAATCTCGACAAAGGGCTTGGGCGGAATGACGACAATGCTGCCGTGTATTCCTGCAAAACCAGGAACTGCGTAAACAAAAGGCACCTTCTCATCGTTGGCGACAAGGAGGGCAGCCGTGTCAGGAGAAACAAACACGCGAGTCCAGAATTTCTGGATGACTGTAGGCGAACTATTGAACATATGACCGACTCCTTAGCCGGCAGGTGCCTTTTTCCGGCACCTCGCTATTGACTGCGTTGGGCGACTCATCTGCGCAAGGACGCAGTGGACGCTTAAAGAAGCGGCTTGTAATCCCGCTTCCACCATGAGATTCAAAGGGATTCGTGAAAAGTGCAGCAATGAGCTAACAACAAAACCGGCTTGGCTTGTCAGAAGTGCATGAAAGCAGGATGTGGCGGTTGTGTCGGTGCCCGGTTGTAATTAGCTCGTATGAAGATCAGAAATAACAGCTATATGACGCTACTCAAGATCTCTCAGAGATCTCAACTCGGACCAGTTGTCAGCAGAACAATGCGGCTTGACTGTCTAGAACCAAGGTCAGGCACATGTTCGGGCGTTTTTCCTTCCGGCTAGCAAAACCATGTTAAGTGTTACGGAAAATATTTTTCCATGAGTCTTGTGTAAGCGCTTGAGATCAAGCCTTGCCCGGGCAAGGGCTTTGCAACCATCTTTCGGACTGCAATCTCCTGTCCGGTGGTGGCGCTAGTGATACCGCTGGCTGATTTCTCTTTGTAGCAGGCGCTGCGGTTTCACGCCGACAAAGATGAAAAGAGAGCCTCTGATTCTGCTTTGCCAGTCAAAGGTTGGCCAGGTTAGCTCAAGTGTTGCATCGGACAGAGACCCTGCAAACCGCCCAGATCTCAAGCGCTTGAGACTCTTATATGGCTGTTTCTAAGATGATGTTCCTGTTTTTATCCTTCCTTCCGAATTGCGCCGAAATAACAACCAACACCTGGACTGTACCTGTTTTTTTGAATTCCTTCCCCTTGCAGGGTGGATTTCGGTAGAGTCCGATCCAACCTCGGCTGAGACGCGCATCAAAGCACGCAGAGCCGATAGGAGCGCAACCCATGTCGCCTCTAAGACAGGCAGTTGCTCCGACACCGAATATGACGCTCGACCTGAATCGGCATCTGGTCTGCGGCGCTGGTGGTTCAAGAGCGATTCTAGGCAGCGCAGGCGCCATTATGGCCTGCAATCTAGCTGGTATTACCGACTGGCAAACACTTGGCGGTATCAGCGGCGGATCGATTCCCACAGCCCTTCTGGCAGGTGGAGTCTCCCCGGCAGAAATTCTCAAATTCGCAGTCGAAGTAGACTTTTCCAGTCTGGTCTCCCGGCATGCCACTCCTTTCCACCTCGTTTTCGCCTTTCTTCTGCGCGACCGATTCGAATTCACGCGCCCGCGAAAGGGAGTCATGAGCTCCGACAAGCTCGGTAAATTCATTGACGAAAGAATTCCCTCCTGGCCCAAGAATTACTGGACGATGGCGGTAGTGGGCCGCACGCAGATAGTATTCACTGCCAACGGTGTCTTCCAGTATCTCTCCGACGGCACTTACCGGAAGATCGCCGACACACCGCCTTCCGTCGGTCTGGCTATCCGCGCTACTTGCGCCGTTCCCGGTATCATCGATGCGGTACCTTATGAGGGGCGCTATCTCTTCGACGGTGCCTTGAGCTGGGATGGACAGTGCCCCGTGGGCGTCGTCACCAGCCATTTCAAGGCCGAGCCGCAGTCAGTGATTGGCTGCGATGTGGGCGATGAGACCGTAACCGGGTGGTGGCACCGCTTTACGCGCTGGTTCTGGTCGGTGGCGTGCGGCAGCCACTGTATCGGCC
>JAHFBI010000389.1 GCA_023250095.1 Candidatus Melainabacteria bacterium | reverse complement strand
ACTGGCTCATGTTGTCGTTTCACTTCCACTTCGAGGCGATCGACTTTCGCACTGAGCTCCTGAATTGCGCCGAGGGTGATGTTGACATCGTCATTGAATTTCTTGCGCAAGTAAAACAGGGAGGCGAACAAAATCACCAGCGTAGCGACAATAAACCAGAGAAAGAATTCAAGTTTCGGCGATCCCTCTTTCATAGCACCTCGGTGGCAAGCTCCCTCAAGAAATAGTAACGCGGCACCCTTCCAATCTTATACCATTGTATTCCACAAGCCTGTACATCCAATTCCACCTCGACAAATGAATCTGTCTGTCCCCTTGAAAAATCCCGACCAATGAGAGTTCTCCTTCACTCGTACACCTTCTTACCTTCAATTGGTGGAATAGAGGACATCAGTCATGCCATGGCCCAAGGATTCACCGCTGCCGGTCTGGAAGTCACCGTAGTAACTGAAACGCCTGCCTCAGAAGAAATCGACGTACCCTACAAGATCGTGCGCAACCCCAGCCCCCAGGAGCGCCGGACGCTTATTGCCAGCCATGACCTCGTTTATGTCAACGGCTCGGCAACTTCATGTTTTCAGGCAGCCTGGCGCTTTCACAAACCATTCGTCTGGACCCATCAAGGCTACCAGTTAAAGTGCCTCGATGGAGCCGGCTGGCTCAACGGCAATCCGGCACCTCTGGATCCAATGAGCTCATTTGCGCTCCACTGCCGGACCTTCGGACCCGTACAATCAGCAGCAAGCTGCACCAAGCTTATGGCTCGCAAAATGATTGCCCATCTTGCCGCCTCCAATATAGCCCCCAGCCTCCATATGACGCGCAGGCAACCCCTGCCCAGGCAGACAGTCATCTACAACATTGCCGACTGGAAGCAATTTTCTGCCACGGCTGCCGCCGCCGAACAGGCTCTGGAGCAAAGCGATGCCGCCTTTACTTATCTGGGCCGCTTAGTGAGCGAGAAAGGCGCTGACGATCTTCTGCACGCCTTTGCCTTACTGAAAGAGGCAAGTCCGGACAACCGGGAACTAAGTTTGAAGATAATCGGAGATGGATCCCAGAGACCGGCACTGGAGGAGCTGTCTCGCCAACTAGGCATTGCCGATCAAGTACGTTTTCTCGGGGCAAAAACAGGCAGGGAATTGGTTGAGGAAATTGAGAGGTGCGGAATCTGCGTGCTTCCTTCAGCCTGGGAAGAACCTGGCGCCGTGACACCGCTCAATCTAATGGCTGCCGGCAAACCGCTGATAGTGTCTGAATACGGCTCACTGTCGGAATATTGCGGCAATGCCGCCTCCACTTTTCCCAACAGGGACAGAGCCGCGCTTGCAAGAGCCATGGGTACTGTATTTGGAAATCCCAGCTTGCAGAAGGAACTGCTCCACAATGCGCTCCTGAGAATCCGGGACTTCGAGCCGGAAAAGTTAATTGATCAATACATCAAGTTGTTTGAAAAGATCCGGGCAGACAACCGTATATAGTGCGAGGTCGGATCGAGACAAATGCCTAGCGCCAGACTCGTTGCCATAATCAACTCTTACAACCGGTTGCCCTTGCTTCAGGTAGGGCTGCCTTCGCTTCTTGCCGCGCTCAAGCAATGTCCATTTAGCACAGCAGTCGTAATTTTTGACGCCGGCTCAACCGATGGCACTCTCGACTGGCTGGAGGGCATCCGGGCATCTTGCCAGACAATTCCTCTGGAGGTAATCTCACCTGCAGCAGGGCAGGACAGCTCTTTCAGCGCCGGTGTCAACAGAGCCTGCCTTCATGCCATCGCCGCCTACCAGGACGTAGAGCTTTTCTTCCTGTTCGAAACGGACAACTGGATTGAAAGCGCTGCCCCCATTTTGCTGGCAAAAGATTTACTCGATCGAAACAGCAAGCTGGCAGCTGCCGGATTCACAATATCTTTGCACGATGGCAAGAAAATTGGCTTCGGCTGCCCCTTTCCTACACCTTTCACGTTCTTGCTCGGACAACAGCTCACCCTCATTTTCCATCTCGAAGATCGCCTGTCCAGCGTCTGGACCGCATTTGAAAACAGCCGCTGGGCAATGTGCGATATCGTATTTACATCTCCTCTACTCATCAAACGCACAGCCTGGGAAGAAAGCGGCGGCATGGACAACCGGGCTTTCCCTTTTACCGACTGCGACGCCGACTGGTGCTGGCGCGTCAAGAAGCTGGGCAAGGGAATTGCCGTTCTGGCAGCCGACGGCGTCGTCCATGACAACAAGGGGCTCTGGTCGCAATGGTCGGCCAAACGCGTGCTCGATTACCACAGAGCCCGGCTGACCTTACTGCGCACGCACACACAGAAAAGTCTCAGCTGGCTCAAGCCTCTTCTTTTCCTGAGACACAGCCTCGAGCTAATGCTCTTGCTGTTGGCACTACCGCTGTCTGAGAAAGCAGCTACTTCCATTAAAAAACGCTGGCTCTTGCTCACATCTGTTTTCAATGACTACTCGACTCATTAAACATTGCCCTTCTCCCAGTCCGCGCCCAGCTTACGCCCGAGATTGTGGCTGGGAGATTCCACAAACTTGTACAACACGTAGGCAGGCAAAACAGCAAGAGCGCTGAATAGCAAAGGAACAAGGAAGCTCCATGGTTTGCCACCAAAAAAAGCCGCCCAACCTAACCCGCACAACATGAAAAATGGGAAGTGGATCAAATACAAAGAATAAGAAATGGTGCCTAGAAACAAAAAAATTCTCCAGCGGGAATTTTTTAGCCAGAGAGAATTTTCCCTGCGACTCAAACCCCACCAGACGATAAAAAAGTAGGGTACCGACCAGAGCATATTTTGAATAGCAAAAGGCAGGTTGACGAGCCTGCCATAAATACCGGCGAATCCCGCAACACCCACAAGCAACCACAACTGCCATCGCCAGAGCGGCAATTTATCCTGCCGCACAGCCTCCGCCAGCCAGGCGCCGCCACACCAGATCACCCAGTAAAGAGCGAAATTGGCCCCGGTCCAGGTGACACCGGACAAAGTCAAAGCAAGCGCGCAGGCAGACACCAGTCCAACAGCAGCCATTGTATAGCCTGCTCCGAGACATCGGAAGGAGCACAAGAACACAGGGTAAAGAAGATAGAATTCCATCTCGACAGGCAGCGACCACAAGGCAGGGTTGGAGACCATTTGTCCGGCTTGCGCTCCATAGTTTTGAACCATGAAAGCTGTAGAGAGAACTTTCGTGAGAGGAGAAGCGCCGCCCGCGCCTGCCCTTTGCAGTAACGCTTCCACAAGGAGACAAAATCCCACAGTGACAAGATAAGCAGGATAGATGCGCAGCAGCCGGCGCACCGCGTACGACTTGAATTGCAAAGCGCGCTTGCCGGCGGCATAAGGATAATGAATACAAAATCCACTTATAACAAAAAAGAGCATCACGGCCGAGCCGGTAAAATGTACCGGTATGGAAAGAAGTGCCTCCGCTCGATCCAGGAGATTAAACTGCCCGGTCCCCTGAAAAACGGCTCTGAAGCCTATCCAGAGATTAACCATGGAGTGAAAGAGGACGATGCCGAGCGCGGAGACTCCCCTGAGGAAATCTATCCACAGCAGTCTGGTTTCGCTATCCCGGTCCGTGGCTGCCAGTGCCTTACCCTCTCTTCAATGTTCCGCGGCTGACCCGTTGGCAGAGTATCCTCCAACTATCTTTGGCCCCGAGACTCAAAAGATAGCTTACGGCATCGGCTGTTCGAAGCGACTTGACTTGCAGGCAATCGAAGAGATCCACAAGACCTGTTTCACGGCTGGCCCCGGCTGAGCCCTCCAGTCTCCTGTAGTCCTCCAGCCAAGCGGCATCGAGCACATACGGAACAACATTTGCTGGTCCAGGCGCAATTGCCTCAGAAAGAGGATTTCCGCAGCAAAAAAGACGTTGGCTCATAAAAGTTCGCAAACGCAGCTCGACTACCTCCGGAGAAAACAAGCACGAGATCCACTGGCGAGCCCTTGCACCAAGTTGCCTGCCAAGGTCCCTCTCGCGCCACAAATGCGTGAGGGCAGTGCAAAGATCCAGGACGTTGTTGGCTACCAGTCCGGTTTCCATTTGCCGGCAGAACTCGATTTGAGCATTGTCGACTTG
>JAHFBI010000092.1 GCA_023250095.1 Candidatus Melainabacteria bacterium | reverse complement strand
CTCCGGACGATATGATAGCGGCGGTAGGTCCGGCTATCGGCAGCTGTTGCTATGAAACCGGAGAAGATGTCGCGCAGAAGCTTTCCGGGTCGGTGCAAGGATCCTGTGAGCTGGTGAGCCGCCGCAACGGCAAGCCGTACCCAGATCTCAAAGCCATCAACGCAATGCAGCTGCTGGAATCAGGCGTAGAAAGAATTGATGTCTCTGCCTGGTGTACTGCCTGCCGTCCGGACATTTTTTATTCTCATCGTCAATCCGGAGGATTGACGGGACGGCAAGGAGCAATTGCTTGTATTAAGTAGCCCTCTGGTTCCTCAAATTTTAGTTGTAAATGGCGGTCATTTTGAGGATTTGCGGACACAATAGAGAAGAGGGGACGTCAGCCAAAGACAGTATGTTGTCAGATTTCAGGTCCCAGCAGAATGGAAAAAATTCACGACTGCCTGCAGCCGTGACACTGGCTTTATTGCTTCTTCAGACATGGGTTTGTCCCACCGGCGCCGCAGCCAACACGCAGCTGGAGCCAGGAGCTGGCTGGTTGCCGCCTGCACATCCTACTAATTCGGCTGCTGCCTCACCAGAGCTGACTCCGCCTGCTGGTGCCCCGTCCCGGCCGGTTGTAGCCGCGCCCATCCCGCAGCCGGGTCCGCCCGGGTCCTGCGTGCCTGCCCCCATCTCGGATATTCCCTCGGGCTCACCGGTTGCCCGCCCGCCCGGCTTCGAGCAGGCTCTGCCACCAGGCATCAGACAGGAGCCTTATCCGGGAGGGACAATTCAGGCAAGCCATCCGGCGCAAGCGGTTGTTCAGCCAGCTTCCCGCCAGCCTGGCGTGGGGCAAGTGTCTCGCCCGGCGTGTGCATCTTCCCGGGAGGCTTTTACTCCGTCTCCAGAGCCTCTGCCTGCCCCGCGCAAGCTCGTACCGCTTTGCCCGAAAGTGGCGCCGGGGTTACCTTGTCCACCGGCAACCCCGGTGTCCCGAAAAAATCCAACAGATGCTCCGTCGGGCCCGGCGCCTTCACCGTCTCCAGAGCCAGCCCCTTCCCCTCAAGACAGGACCGGCACCGCCCACGGATCTGGTCCTGAGAAGTATCCGCAAGTGGCTGAACTGGAGAAGCTCATGTTCGGCTATGCCGGGTCGACAGTGCCTCTGGAATACCGCCTGGATCATCTGGAATCGGCCGTCTTCCATATGACTTATCCGCAAATGGACCCGAATCAGCGACTGAAGCAATTGAGCGAAACGCTTATGGGAGCTGGCGCCGCTCCAGTCGGGCAGCCTTCTCAACCATGGAGCTCGAGCGAGTCAACGCCTGGCTCCCCAGGCAATGCCTCTGGTGCGCCGGCGTCTCAAATTGAGTCGCATCCGCTTGCAGACACTCCGGATTATCAAAAACAATTGCCGCGAGACGAGCTGGAAAAATTTGCCCTCCAACTCGTAAACGAAGAGCGTGCCCAGAATTCTCTGTCCCCCCTTGTCTGGAGCGAAGTCGGGCATGAGATGGGGCGGGAATTGATTGAAGATCTCGTAAAGCGAAATTCAGTCAGCCATCAGAATTCAAAAGGAGAAAACCCTGACAGGCGCTATACCAAAGCCGGTGGCAAGGACGCAGTCCTGGAAAGCCTGGTTTCCCTGAAAACTCCCGTCAAGCCTGTTCCGAACAAGGCTCTTGTCATTAGACTCCTGGACATCATCAATGGACTGCAGGACGACCGGGAGTCCTTGTTGTCTCCGCACGCCACGGATCTGTCCTTTTCGTTCAACTGGAGTTCGGACAGGCAGCATATCATCGCGTGCATGGAAGTCATAACCAGGCACGCTTTTATCGAGCCCATTGCAAGCGAAGCCTCGGTAGGCGACAGGGTTGATGTAAAAGGTGTTATATCCGGTCCCTACAAATTTCAAAAAATCACTCTGGCCTGGGAAGGGCTCAGCTCTCTCGATACTGAAGCCGAAGAACAAACAGATGAAGCGCTTCCATATTTCCCACCGCTGGATTATGAAGCTCATGCCCAGAAATCCGAACACGACTGGGAAAAAGGTGCCCGCCTCCTGCAAATGGGCGGCATTGGGCTGGCTCTTGCCGGCGGGCTGTTTATTCCGCCTGTTGCTCTGGCTGCACCGCTCATTGCCGCCTCCGGCTCCGCCGTCAGACCAAAGGCTGTTTCGGAAATTCCTGTCAGGGGCGGCGTGAAAGTGGACGGCTCAGCCTTTGCTCACAAAGTGTCCTTGAGCAATGGCGGCAAAGAAGGCATATACTACATAACTATCTGGGCGACAACCGGTAGCGAGACAAAACCAGTGGCAGTCAGCCGGCGTGCCATAATTGTCAGGGGAAGCGATGTGGTGCAGCCAACACCACCTCGGACAAGAGAAACTTCTAGCGAAAAGCCTACTTTGCCGGTTGACGGTCAGGAAACGCATGAGAAAAGCGAAAAATAGATCACAGAGATTACTGCCCGATGCTAAGGCGTTCTTGCAGGCTCTCTTGCCTCCCGACCTGAAACCATCACTTGCTCTTTTGCTTGTCCTGACGCTGTCGTCGGGCATTATCTCTAGCCGCCCTGTCCTTGGCAAACCGTGTATTCATTGCGATCACAAGAAATCTGGCGACAGCCCGGAGCTTCTGCCCAGACCGGAATCTGGATCGAAGAGTGAAAGCATGGAAAACAACGGTGCCAGCCCCACGTCCGAGATGAACAGCGAATCGCAGGGTCTCTGGGGCAGCGCTGAGGCGACGATGCTCAAGACAGGAACTGAGGCGACCACTCTTCAGACCGGCACCGAATCGACTTTGTTGAGAACGGGTGCCGACAGCACCCTCATTCAAGCTAATGTGGAGAAGCAAGCGCTGCCGCTCAACATACTCATATTGATTGACGCTTCCCAGAGTATGAAGGAAGGGCTCGGCGGCATGCTTTCCTCCGACCACGAAGAAAAGATGACGGCAGCAAAGCATGTTCTGGAAAATACCTTGCAGACAATTCCCAATGACGTCAATGTGGGATTGCGCGTATTCGGGCAGAGCTTCCGCAACGATCCTTACATCGACTGCCAGCAATCGGCGCTGCTGGTGCCAATTGGGCGTGGTAACCGCCGGTCGATTATCGAGGCTGTCCGGCAGATTCGCCCCTTTGGACTGACGCCGCTTACTTATGCTCTCATGCAAGCCGAGCGCGATTTGCAGGATCTCGACGGTATAAAGCACGTCATTCTCATTTCCGACGGCGCAGAAACCTGTGGGGGGGACCCTTGCGCATATATACAGAGGCTCACGGATATGGGCATCAAAATGAAGATCGACATTGTCGGGCTGGGTCTCAAGCGCGACCGTGACGCAAAGGATCAGCTCAATTGCATTGCCGGAGCATCGGGCGGCAAGTTTTATGATGCCAACAGCTCGGCCGAGTTGATTGAAAGCATCAGGAACACAGTCAGACAGGCAGTGGGGGAAAGCAAAGTTTCCGGAAAGGTAATTACTAAGCTAAAACAGCCGGTCCTCGATCAGCTGCCGGCGGATCTCAAACCCTGACGATAAGACCATTCCATCGCTGCCCGCGGAGCTCAAACTCTGGCAATAAGACCAGGGCAGCGCTGAGGGGCGACCTCAACGCCTGACGATAAGTAAGGCGAGGCAGGACATCATCTTGGGGAAGGCTCTTGGAGAGATCACGCCAGCGCGTTGTCAGCACTCCGCCAATCACAATAACCGAGACGGTAAGCTCTGATTGCTGAGAGCTGAAGCTCAGCGCATGCTGATGCTGTTTCTGTGAGAGGCATCCTGGCACATACGGTCAGCCAGCGGCGCGTATTGAGAGGTTACCCAGAGTGGATAAACACCCATGGCAATGATCGCCGCGCTGAGGACCGAGGCCACGACCTTCTCGTTGATGGTCATGTCGGCGAGGTGTCCGACCCAGCGGGGATTCTCCGGGCCGTAAAAGAGGCGCTTCAAAAGCCAGAGCATGTATCCAGCAGTAAGAATCACTCCGATTCCTGCAAAGACGATCCAGGCTCTGACAAAACCAGGATCGGCAACCGCTGTCGGCGAAGTGAAAGATCCATAGAAGACCGTAGCTTCAGCTACAAAGCCGGAAAGAGCAGGCAAGCCAAGATTGGCCAGAGCGGCCAGCATCCAGAAATAAAAGGCGCAGGGCATCATCGAAGCGAGCCCGCCGCCGATTTCCCCAATCTGCCTGGTGTGGCAGCGATCGTATATGACTCCGACCAGGAAGAACAGCGCAGCCGAGATGACGCCGTGCGAGATCATCTGAAATATGGCGCCGTTCAGCGCCGCCGCTGACAGGGCCCCTAGTCCCATCAAAACGAAACCCATGTGGCTGACGCTGGAGAAGGCGATCACGCGCTTCATGTCTGTCTGGACAAGACAGGCTACAGCCGCCCAGACCACGTTAAAACAACCGATGGCTATGATGATTGCTCCCCACTGCGCTATTTGCTCGGGGAAAAATCCCAGAGCAATGCGCACAAGACCGTAAGAGCCCATCTTCAGAAGCAAGCCGGCCAAGATCATTGAAATGGGCGTAGGAGCCTCTACGTGCGCATCGGGCAGCCAGGTATGGAAGGGAAAGGAAGGCAGTTTGATGCAGAAGGCCAGCATGAAACCAAGGCAGCAGATGGCTTGAATGGACCTGGGGAGCATTGAGCCCTGGCGGGCAAGCTCGACCATATCGAAAGTGCGCACACCAGCGCCAGCTGCTCCCAGCTGGAAGTACATGAAAAGAATGGCGCCAAGCATGAAGATGCCGCCGAAAAATGTATAAAGCAAGAACTTCATCGCGGCATAACTGCGGTTCGGACCACCCCAGATGGCGATCAAAAAGTACATCGGCACCAGCTCGAGCTCATAGAGAAGAAAGAACTGAACAAGATCAAGCGAGATGAAAACTCCCACAATCGAAGAAGTCAAAAGCATAACCATGGCGTAGTAAAGACGCGATCGATTTTGCCCGATTGTCTGGCTGGCCAGTACAGCCATCAGCGTGACAACTGCCGTGAGAATGACAAGACAAAGACTCATGCCGTCGATGCCGACGTGATATTCCACTGGGAAAGGAGCTTGAATCCAGCTCATCTTCTGCACGAATTGCATAGACGTGTCGTTGGCATGGAAGTTCGCTCCCAGGACAAACGAAAGAAAGACCATCGCCCCGGAAAGACCGATTGCCAGCCCGCGTGCGGCTGTAGAAGGAGCCAGAGCAATGACAAAGGTGCCCAGCAAAGGGATAAGAAGGAGAAGGGTCAGTATGCAATCGGTCATTACTTGCGACTTCCTTTAGGGTTTCTTTGGAGCTTTTGCTCTTGGCCACCACGCTTGTGTGCTGCACTTTCTCAGCGTAAGCCGACTGGATATCTTTTCACAAAAGACTGATCCGTCGCCGGTCAAAGTATATCGACTGCTTCTGCCACTGTCCTGTCAAACGCCAAGATTGAAGATTTGTTGAAACACAAAATAATTTCAACTTCCAAAACGAAGCTATTGTTTGGCGACTGAAGCCAGTCACGCTGGCTTCAGTCACAAGCAAGATTCATGCAAAAAAGTCAATTGGGCAGGCAAGCGCCGACGCTGAATTCTCAACTGTAAGCTTGTATATTGTTCAATCGTCCGGTCTTGGCACAGAGGTCTGTGCGAGCGCCGACGGCATCAATGTTGCGGAGAAGAGACCTTGTCTGAAGTTTCCCCGATTTTACAGAATGCGTACTGGATTGTTCTTGCGCCATTTCTTGCAGGAGCGGCAATCATCCTTTTCCTGCGCCAGAACAAGTCCTTGTCAATGCTGGCGTCTGTGGGGGCGGTTGCCTATGGTTTCGTTCATTCCCTGTTGATTTTCAATATCCTCAAGGAAACAGGAACTACCTATTTACAGGACTGGGACTGGTTTACCTCCGCCAGCTTCAAGCTGACCGCCGGGCTTCTCGTCGACAACCTGGCTTCTGTGATGCTCATCGTTGTCACGATAGTCAGCTTGCTGGTGCAAATATATACACATGGCTATATGCGCGAGGACCCTGGCTATTCGAGGTTCTACGCTTATCTTTCCCTTTTCACGGGCTCTATGCTCGGGCTGGTTGTCAGTACCAATCTTTTCCAGATGTACCTTTTCTGGGAACTGGTCGGGGTCTGCAGTTATTTCCTCATCGGCTTCTGGTTCGCTAGACCGTCGGCAGCCGCTGCTTGCTTGAAGGCGTTCGTCGTAAACAGAGTAGGCGACTTCGGCTTCCTCATTGGCATCCTTTTCTTTCTTGCTTATACACTGGGCTTCTGGCAAGCTCACCCGGCTCAGGGCATTCTCATGTTTGCCGATCCGACAGGGGCAGGCGTGGATCTATCGGGAGCCATAAGGTGGGCTCTCGACCCGGGCAACCACACAAATCTCACTCTTGGCTTCCTGACCGTTATCTCTATCTTGATATTTATGGGGCCCATGGCCAAATCGGCTCAAATGCCTTTACATGTCTGGCTGCCTGACGCGATGGAAGGTCCGACTCCGATCTCCGCTTTAATCCATGCTGCCACTATGGTGGCAGCCGGTGTTTACATGGTGGCTCGTGCTTATCCGCTCTGGCTCAACTGGGCAAATCCGGCCGAGCCTACCACCTCCTCGATGGGTCTGGCTTACGTTGCCTGGATCGGCGGCATCACGGCTTTCATGGCAGCGACAATAGCTCTGTCTCAGTTCGACATCAAGCGCGCTCTGGCTTGGTCCACAGTTTCCCAGCTCGGGTATATGTTTGTGGGGCTCGGCTGTGGGGCTTTTACCGGCGGCATATTCCACCTTTTCAATCATGCCTTCTTCAAAGCCATGCTTTTCCTTTGCAGCGGTGCGGTTATCCACGCTTTGCACGGCGAGCAGGACATGCGCCAGATGGGCGGATTGTGGAGCAAAATGCGCTTTACTGCCGCTACCTTCCTGATTGGCACTTTGTCAATTTCCGGCGTCCCAGGATTGAGCGGATTTTTCTCCAAGGACGAAATTATCGCTTCCGCTTTTGAATTCACCGGGCCGGGTCACGAAGTCCTTGGACCTCTGATGGTTTTTACTGCCGGTCTGACGGCTTTCTACATGTTTCGCATGTTCTTCATGACTTTCTGCGGGCAGTATCGCGGCTCAGGGACGCCGCATGGCGAGACCGGACTGACACCGCTGAACGTGCCGCTTCTCGTTCTGGCTGTGCCGTCGGTTCTGTCTGGCTATCTTGGCGTCAATGCTCAAGCGTGGCAGGATTTCTCCAAAGGATATGAAACCCCCTTTGCAGAGTTCGTCCATTTCGGGGCGCATGTTCATGCCGAGCCGCTCAACCTGACGATCATGGGTATATCTATTGCCGTTTCGCTCACCGGTATTGCTCTGGCTTATCTGGTCTATATGGCTCGTGCTCTCAATTTCAACAGCACGATTGCATCGGGATTGCCCGGGCTCTACAAATTCTCTCTCAACAAATGGTACTGGGATGAGCTGTACATGGGCATTGTCAATTTTCTTCTGCAATTCTTCCGAGGCATCTGGCATCTTATCGATCAGTTCATTGTCGACAATATCGTCAATCAAACATACAAGCTGACAAGAGAAGCCGGCATGACGATGCGCTATTCGGAAAACGGAAGGGGGCAGTATTATGCCATGGTGATCTTTGCTTGTGTTGCCGGCATCAGCCTCTTCATCTTCTTCACCCGACCTTAGTCTACTTAATCAGTGAGATTGGCAAATGGCTGACAAAACCGACTCCAGCTTGGATCCCCACGCACACGACGACCACGGTCATGGCGGCGACGACCATGGACACGGACACGACGACCACGCCTCCCACCACGGATCTCCAGTCCCTTCTGACATGATTCCGGAAGGAAGCTGGCAAGACGTCTTGCTCATGTTCATTGCGGGCGCTGCCCTCATGGCTCTGCTCTGGGCAGGCTTCTCCGCCTGTTCAGGTATTAAAGCTCCAGAGGGCGCTCCGTCGGAATCTTCCTCAACGATGACAGGAATGCCGGCGTCGCATTAGGTGCCGAAGCTGATTGCCACGCTTTCAATCGGTTGCCGTGTCTTCTCAGGCGAGTGACCTGCCGGTGTATCTCTTTCTGCTGTTTTGCCGCAGTCCCAGACGGGGTAGCTCGAGTGGCGCAGTGTTTCCCACTTTTTTGTTGCAGGCTCACATGTCCGGCTATGAGCTTTGAGTGAGGGTTTACTTCAGGGTGTCTTGCGCCTGTAGTTTCAAAGGGGCACTTAACTTTTGTTGTCATTATGAAACGCGAGTCCGGCCCTGAAAACGGAGTGTGTTATTGTATCGAAATCGGCATGGTGCTGGTATTGATCTGAATTGACCTCCTGATCAGGCTCAGCAATGAGTCACCGGGAAGCGATAGTACTGCCTCTGGCGCCGTCAACCGATCTTGGATCCACACTACCGGGGGGTGGTGGATATATCAGTCCTTGTTTCAATAAACGACAATGAATCTGCCTCGGGCTGAAATCGTCCTGGCTCATCTGCCGCGATGCAGACAGGAGCGGTTGTATTGGTTTAGGGAGTTTGGTGGTAAGTCCTCGTGGCGGCGAGGGAGGAGAAACAGCAATGCGGGAAGTCACAATTGGGATTGGCGGCGCAGCCGGAGATGGGCTTGATAAATCTGGTGATACCCTGGCCAGAACAGCCGGACGTCTGGGGCTGCACGTATATGCATACAATAGCTATCAGTCGGTTATCCGCGGCGGGCATATCTGGCTGCGCGTGAGAATCGGGCAGGAGAAAGTCTCTAACCATGGCGACAGGCTTACGGTCATGGTCGCGCTCAATCAGGACACGATCGAGCGTCATGCAGGCGAAGTCGATGAGGGCGGCTGCATTGTTTTCAACATGGACCGGCTGAAACTGGATCAAAGCCTGGTCAAGAAAAGCGTTCAAACACTTGCCATACCGATGGGGCAGGTCACAGCCGAAATCGTCAAGGAACACGGTCCGATTCAGCCAATCATGCAAAACACGGTGGCAGTCGGCGCAGTCTTCTACCTGACGGGCATCGATTTCCAGGAAGCTGCCGATGTTGTGAAGGATACTTTTGCCCACAAGGGAGACAAGACAGTTGCCCTCAATGTCGGCTTGTTGAAGGCTGGTTGGGAATTCGCCAGGTCCAACGCCAGACCAGTGTCCGGGGGGTGGGCTGTGAGCTCGATCCGGCGCCCATTTGTCACAGGCAATGAAGCAATCGCAATTGGCGCCGCTGCTGCCGGCTGCAAATTCTATTCCGCTTATCCAATGACGCCGGCCTCCACAATCCTCCACTGGATGGCCAGCCACAACGAGAAGGCAGGCATTTGCGTGAAGCAGGCGGAGGACGAGCTGGCGGTCATCAATATGGCAGTCGGAGCGGGAATTGCTGGGGCGCGCTCGATGTGCGCCACTGCCGGTGGTGGCTTCGCTCTGATGACGGAGGCGATCGGCATGGCTGGCATCATGGAAGTGCCCGTCGTATGCGTTGAAGTCCAGCGTGGTGGTCCCTCCACCGGGCTGCCCACCAAAACCGAGCAGGGCGACCTCAACCAGGTGTTCGGCGCTTCTCAGGGAGAGTATCCGCGCATGATTGTAGCCCCCAGGGACACGGCAGATTGCTTTGACACAACTGTCGAAGCTTTCAATATTGCTGAGAAATATCAGATGCCCGTGCTGATTATGTCCGACCTCCTCCTTTCGGAGCACCCGGAGACAGTTGATGCTGAGGTTTTCCGCCACGACGTCAAGATTGACAGGGGCGATCTCGTGACGGAATGGAGCGAGATCCAGGGCCGTTTCAAACGCTTCCGGCTCGACACCGAAACAGGCGTCTCGCCAAGGACGTTGCCCGGCACGCCAAATGCCGTCTTCACCTATGGAAGTGACGAACATGACGAGCGCGGCATCCTTGTCTCCGACATCTTTACGGCTCCGCCTGTGCGGCGCAAAATGATGGAGAAACGTATGCGCAAGATGGAAAGGCTTCTCCAGGAGCTCCCGGCTCCTGTACTTGAAGGACCCTCCGATGCCGACGTTACACTAGTGGGCTGGGGCTCCACGTCCGGTGCCATCCGCGAAGCGGCGGCAATGCTCACGGAAGAAGGCATCAAGACAAACTTTATCATTGCCAAATACATCCTTCCCTTCCATGTAAGAGAAATGACCGAGCTTCTCGCTTCCTGCAGGAAGAAGATCGCGGTCGAAGCAAATTACACGAGCCAGTTTGCCCGCTATCTCAAAGCGGAGACCGGCATCGTCATGGACGGGCATGTCACCAGATACGATGGCGATCCTTTCGAGCCATCCTATATCGTTGCCCATGTTTCAGACATCATGTCCGGCAAGCCCCGGTGTCTGGATATAACAGAATCGGAGGCCAGGCAACTGGCATATCACTACCTGCGCACCCATTATCTCGAGCGTCTGCGCCCGGGCAAGCTGGTCAGGGAAAGCAAGAATGGCAAGGGCGAAGCCATCTGGAGAATAGAGCTCGTTGAGCGGTCGGGCGGTAGCAAAGCAGGCGAGCTGACAGTCGGGATCACGACCGGCGCCACATACGCCTATGAGCCGTCCCATTCCTGAGATTGGGCTTTTATCGACACATTCATCGACAAAGAAGAGGATTTGAAAAATGGCTACTGTTGTAGAGCTCCCAATTGAGACCTATAAAGGTCCTGTCGATCCGGACTGGTGCCCTGGATGCGGCGATTTCGGCGTCTTGAAATCAGTTCAACAGGCCGCTGGCGCATGCGGGGTTGCTCCTGCAGATCTCATGATCGTCTCCGGCATCGGTTGCTCGTCCAATCTGCCCGGATTCATACACGCTTACGGAGTTCACAGCCTGCACGGTCGCGCCGTGGCCGTGGCGACCGGGATCCACCTGGCAAATTGCGATCTCAAAGTTGTCATCACAGGCGGCGACGGCGACGGTTACGGCATAGGCATCGGGCATTTCATTCACGCCATGCGACGCAATCTCGACATCACTTATGTGGTCATGGACAACCAGATCTACGGACTCACTACCGGTCAGACCTCGCCTACGACGACGAAAGGACACAAAACGAAGTCCACTCCGAAAGGGAATATCGAGATGCCTCTCAATCCACTTGCGCTGGCAATTACTGCCGGAGCCACTTATGTGGCTCGCGGCTTTTCCGGCGAGCAGAAGCATCTGGCGGAAATCATTGCCGGCGCAATCGCCCACAAAGGATTTTCCCTGGTCGATGTTTTCAGCCCGTGCGTTACCTACAACAAGGTCAACACATACCCGTGGTTCAAAGAGCGTGTATATAAGCTCGAAGATCAGGGATTTGATCCGACGGACTTCGATGCGTCCATCAAGAAGTCCTTCGAGTGGGGTGAGAAGATTCCGCTGGGGGTCATTTACAAACGCCAGAGCGACACTTACGAAGACCTGGATCCGATACTTCAGCGAGGCAGCCTGGTCAAGCAATCGCTAGGGCTCGACAAGGAGACAATGCAAAGCTTCATCGGGGAGCTTATTTGAATTGACTGGCTTGTATTGAACTTGATTTGGTTGGATTCGACTGCATTGAATTGAGTTGAGTCCGGTTTGATTGGCGCATGAGCACCCCTGGTTTTTCGACGGCTTTGGGACATTGACCGGGCGTACGTCTTGCGTTGCTTGCCCAAAGATATAGAAAAACGGGTAATGAGCCACAGTTTCATTACCCGTTTTTTCGACAATCGCTAGCGGAATTAGCAGATCACGTTTGTTTGTCGGAGGCATCTGACGGCTCGGGTAGCTCAATTGAGGCTAGTGTGAGCCGTCAGACTTTCTCTAGATGGAGAGAGAGGCGATTAGTCCGAGAAGGGAAAATATGACGGAAGAAGTCAGTACAAGTGATGCTCCGGAGCGCTTCTTCAGATAGTGGACCAGAGGCAAGGACAAAAAGCTGGTTGTGGCTCCCAGCACAGCAGCGGCATTGGCGATAGCCGGATAATGGGCGGACGTCAGCCCGATGGCTTGCGACAGGGCGTAAAATGCCAGAAACGGTGCAGCTGTCACTACAGTCGCCACACAGATACCGCTTGTGACTTCCAGAGGACAGGCTGACGGTGACAATGATCTTTCGGCGATTGTGTTTTGGCGGACGATGGCATTTCTTTCGATTGTGCTTTCTGTGGCTAGCATAGTCGTTTCTCCCCTGAGTTCTGTGCCAAGCATACTGACATGACTTTGCAGATCCGTGGCAGATTCCTGGCAAATTTGTGACTTAATAATTTCGTAAGTATTCTTACTGGCTGCTCAATGTTCTTTGACTGCCGACAGCAGCGGACGGAGCAGTCTCCTGTGTCGAAGTTGGGCTTGAAGCGCAAGCGGCTGTGCCAGTGGAAGCAGCGGTCGCCACCAGCCTGGTCTTGGGCGTAATCATCAGGGTGAAATCGGCTACAGGGCGACTTTCGATCGATAGAACCACAGGCCAGTCTCGAAGATCCGGAAGGCTCTTTCGCAGCCGAGAAGTAGCGTCTTCGTCAGCACGAGCGCTCATCTGCACAATCTGTTCATGCTGGCAGTCGGACACTGGCACCTGCCATTTGTAGCGAACTGCGTAGCCGCTTGCCCTCAGCAGGGCTTCCACCTCTCCGGCTGTGCTTTCAGAGCCACGCGGATACTTGAGCGCCAGCACGAGCGGTCTTGCACTGAGGGGGATCATATCGCCGCCACCAGACGCTGCTTGCGTCTTTTCGCTCGCTTCACCATTTCCTGATAAGGGCTGGTCGACGAAGTTGCCGCCGCCGCTAAGGCCAAGCACACGATTGAAAACCACCCGGCAGCCGTCCATGTCAGGCAGCCAGTAGCTGCCTCCGCCTATCATCTTCGGCTCGCCCGGCAAAGTGGCGGTGACGACATCTGCTGGCTTGATGTCCTTGCCGAAATTGGCTATCCGGGCCATGTCTTCGATGCTCAAATCGGTGTGCACGTAGTCGTGCGCCAGCTTCACGAGCTCCGGCAGTCGCAACAGAAACTGGGGATCCTTCATTTTGTTGGCTGCTTGCCGGAAAAACCATTGTTGCCGCTCGATGCGTCCAATATCGCCGCGGGCGTCATGACGGAAACGCACATACTGTTCTACCTGTCCGGGGTCGAGAATCTGCAGTCCTGGCTTGAGATCGACATGCAGGTGTGCTGCCCAGTCGTGATAATGCATCTCTTTCTCGACGAGAACTTCCACCGGTCCAAGCAGCTCGCACAGCTCCTTCAAACCCTGGGTATCGACGACTACATAATGATCGACCGGCACGGAGAAGACTTCGCCCACTGTCTGAACAGCCAGCTCAGGACCGCCAAGAGCATGGGCCGAGTTGATTTTGTCGGTTGCATGATTGCTGGAGATTTTGACGCGACTGTCGCGGGGGATGGAAACCATCCCCACTTTGTGGGTGACAGGATCGAGGCTTACCAGAATCATCGTGTCCGAGCGGGTACCGGTGAAACGCTCTGTGTTGCGCCCGTTAGAATCAACTCCCATTACAAGCACGGTCATCCGCTCAGAGAGCATCGGCAGAATCTGGATGTTGGGGAAGCCGTTGCTCGGGCTTGCCGGCACCGATGTGGGTGAAAGCACCCTGGTGAGCGCCTCGGCAGGACGTTTGTGCATGAAACTGAGTATGATCACGCCGGTCATTACACCAAGCACGACAGCAAGGGCTGTCTGCCAGAACATTTGGCGTGACGGAGCTTTGTTTGCCAATTTGAAACCCAAGTTACTTTAGTTACTTTCGCTATCTCTGAGAATCTTATCCTTCATCCTTTGGCTATACTTGAAGCGCCACTAAAATTTTCAGAGATTTTACGTCTCAAGGAGTTAGGCCGTGAAGCTATTTCTGGATACTGCGCACCTGGAAGAAATCAAAGAAATTGCCAGCTGGGGCGTTCTCGACGGCGTCACCACTAACCCCACGCTGGTTGCCAAGGAAGGGGTGGATTTCAAGACCAGAGTGATAGAGATATGTAAAGTGGTGGACGGACCGGTCAGCGCTGAAGTGACCACTACAGACCCTAAAGAGATGGTGAGTCAGGGCCGAGACATCGCCAAGTGGCATCCGAACGTGGTAATCAAGTGCCCGCTCACGCCGTCCGGCATTCAAGCATGCAAAGCTTTGAGCTCCGAAGGGATAAGAGTCAATGTCACGCTCTGTTTCTCGGTCAATCAGGCAATTCTGGCCGCCAAAGCCGGAGCCACTTTCGTCAGCCCCTTCGTCGGGCGTCTCGATGACATTAACGAAGACGGAATGGCCCTCATAGAACAGATTGTCGAGGTCTTCCATATTCACAACCTCAAGACCCAAGTGCTGGCAGCCAGCATCCGCCATCCCTTGCATGTGACCCAGGCGGCATTGTCCGGAGCCGACGTAGCCACTATCCCCTACAAAGTTTTCAAGCAACTTATTCAACATCCGCTGACCGATGCCGGTCAGGAGCGATTCCTGGCTGACTGGGCCAGTATGAAAGTGGTCGCCGAAGCCAAAGCCCGCTGAAGCAGATGGAGAGCCGACCTGCGCCATGATCTTAGCAGCTTCAAACTAAGAAGAGGCGCAGAGGGTTGGCAACTCAGATAAAGACAGTGCAAAGGCGGCAGGTCGAAAGATCTGCCGCCTTCTTGAATCAGACAGGCATAGAGGCGGACAGACTGACAGACAGATCCTGGCAACGTTAGGCTGTAAGAGCAAGAAGCTGTCTTATATTTGCCACAAGCGTTTAGAATGGGGATTAATAACCGCGCCGGGGCGGTAAGAATCCTTTGGGGTCTTCTCAAGGAGCGGAATCACTGGAAGAACTCCGGGAGGACCAATGCCGAGGGAGCGTCCTTAGTAGATGGCAACCGAGAGCCTGGTGGAAGCGCCAAAAGGTCACGGACCTAGCGGCTTTATATACATCAATGAGACCATGCTGACAGTTGATTTCGGCAGGGTGTATCAGGCTGACAGCCCGGTGGGTTTTCTCTTCGAAGACGGCTTCCTGCAGGGCTTCGCGCAGCCGCTGGGAGTCTGGGAAGGGCTGAAGGCCATCGACGAAATACCTGGATGTCTCTTCCAGGGTATCGACTCTCGCGGCGTCACTATAGAGTTGCCAGGCAAAGGACAGGGTCCGACCGGTGGACTGTCTTATAACGGTTTTCCTTTCATCGTCCTTCACGGACGCATATCCACGCCCGAGCATCGCCTCGTAGGGGAAATGGATGATAGTGGCAGTATCTTTCTGCGTGATCACAAAGATCCTTCTATCTTGCATAAAATGGACGAGAACTGCCAGCTGACGACGATATTTCAGGGCATCAAGAGTACGCGCCAGCCTTTCCAGTGGGAATGGGTCAGACCGTTGCACCGGAAGGACCGCAATTACTCGGACAACGAGATCATCCGTTATTTTCAGGACTTCGACCGCCTCAACTCAGTGCAGAAGAAATATGTCCTGGAGACGATGAAGCTCTGGGCTGCTTCCGGACTCTTGCAAGTAGTGCGCAAGAGCGAAGGCGATGCCGCGCTCGGCAATGTCAAACATGGCGCCTCAGGTGTCACAGGCGTGCGCACGGGCAAAGTCACGCTCGATCGGGAAGAATTCGAGAAAGAGATCATGCTCTACAAGCGCTTCGGCGCTCTGGCCGTGGTTTCGACTCGCATCAAGCCTTATACGGAAGTGCGCATCAACCTGGTCGTTTCACACGAATTCGGGCATCAGCTTGAATTCGCCCTCTCACAGGCTTCACAAGACCGCATTACCGATCTCTACCAGAAGCGGCTCGGGACCAGCAACAGGCTTCATCCCCTGCCGGAGGATTATGAGGGGCTCTCGGAGTTGTTGCACCCGAATCAGGTCGAGGAGCGCATCTTCATCTCCGGATACTCGCGTTCGAGCATGCATGAATACTGGGCTGAGGCTACAGCAGCTTTTTCCGTCCAGGAGAGCCGCGAGATGCTCAAACAGTGTGACAAGGCAGTATACGAAATTTTGCATGAGGTTATCCATAACCCCGAGAAGGTACTCAGTCCGCGTTTTGAAAAGGACATTCTCAA
>JAHFBI010000091.1 GCA_023250095.1 Candidatus Melainabacteria bacterium | reverse complement strand
CGCGGCCCCCGGGGAAAGGGCCAGAAGGCAGCACTTTCAAATGACAGAGAAAGTGCCGGAAAACCTGCTACAGCCTCCCCCAATTTCTCAAGGAGCGGATCTAGCGAGGACTCATCGACCTGTCCCAGAAACAACCAGGTCAGGTGCAGCTTTTGCGCTGGCACAAAGCGAATTTTTCTTTGCCAGTAATCAGAAAGGGCAGCTTCGTCAGCCTTGAGCTTCCCAAGACGCTCCATATCTTGCGCCTTAAGAAAAGTGCCGACAAACAGCCTCCTTGTTCTGGCAGCACCTGAGGGCTTGTTCTTTGTATCCATCAGGGGTGCCTCTATTCCTCTTCTTTGCCGCCCCCCAGGAAATAGAAGCCCCGAGCGGCGGCTATGTATTTTTCTATCAGTCCGGATACTTGCCGGCAGGAAACCGAAGCGGCGTAAATATCTGCAAGCCGTGCGGACACCCTGGGCAGTGTGAGCTTGTCTGCATATTTTAATAGCCCGCCCCGAAAAGCTGGAAAACCAATAGCGAGCACGATAGCCATGTCGACTTCGCGCGGGCGCATCACGATGCGATCTTCCATGCAGCGCGCTGCTTCATCCACCATGGGCAGTATCAGGCGCTCTGCGAGAACCAGCCTCATTTCGGGGGTGGATTTTTCCTCAACCACGACACAGCCGGCTCCTTCTATCAGATCCGGATTTAGCCGCAAACGCCTGCCGCTTTCATCCCAGCTGTATACTCCTGCGCCGGTTTTCTTGCCGACCAGCCCGAGTGCTTGAACTCCAGCCAGTATCTGCGGAGGCGCCATTCTTTCGCCAAGGGACTGGTGCAGGCTGCTGGCCACTTTAAAAGCGACATCGAGTCCCACTTCATCGAGCAATTCCAGAGGACCCATGGGCATGCCGAAATCAATGGCTGCTTCTTCTATCCAGTTGAGCGGGATGGCGGATTCAGCCATTCTTGCTGCTTCCTGCAAATAGCAGGTAAGAAGCCGGTTGATCAGGAAACCCGGCCCGTCTTTGACTATAACCGGGGTCTTGCCCAGTCTGAGGACAAAGTCCAGAGCGCGCGCCAGCGTCTTGCGGCTGGTTGTCTTGTGTGAGACGACCTCGACCAGCGGCATTTTGTCCACCGGGTGGAAAAAATGCAGGCCGAGGAAGCGATCACTTTGCTTGACGGAGTCGGACAGGTCGGAAAGTGGAAGCGAAGATGTATTGGAGGCGATGACGCTTTCCGGCAGCAAAACAGCCGATAGAGTTGCAAGCACGGACTTCTTCACATCGAGATCTTCCACTACCGACTCAAGAACCAGATCCGCCTTACAGAGCTCATTATCATCCGTAACACCTTCTACGCGGGAAATAAAGCTGTCACTGCCGGCGGTATCAGAATGTCCTGTCGGCTTGAGCCTTGAGCAGTGTCCGCTTACCCGCTCCAATGCCTCTTCCGGACTGGATTTATTTACCCGCAGAAGAACATTGAGCCCGCTTGCCGCCGACAGATGAGCAATAGCCGAGCCCATGGTGCCGCTGCCAACTATGCCCACTGTCTGGACGGAATTGCCGGGGAACTTGGCGGTGAGCGACGCGGCCGATTGTCTGGCAAAATCGGTAGTGAAAAACAAGGCAATGAGATTGCCTGCAACCTCAGAGATGGCAAGCTCGCTAAAGCCCCGGGTCTCGGCCTCGAGTCCTTGCTCGAAGCCCTTGAAGAGCCCTTCTTTCATCACTTCCAGAACGCGTGTCTGGGCTGGGTAATTGCCCCTTGTCTTGATGCGAATGGAGCGCTCGCTCATGGCAAAGAGTTTGCGCGCCTTTTCCTTGTCGACACCGGCCAGAGTGTAAGCCTGGCAGCAGAGTGCATTGTCTGCTGGCTCAAAGCTGCCCTGGTACAGATTGCGCTGCTTCTCGACGAAGTCACTCTCATCTATCAACTCAAGCGCTCTGGCTTCAGCGCGCCCGAAGAGCTCATCGGCAGGAACCACCTCGTCTACCAGATTCAAGGCAAGCGCTTCTTGAGCGGAGAGAGGTTCTGCCGAAAGGATAAGGGAAAGCGCTGCTTTCAGCCCGATCAGGCGCGGCAGTCTCTGTGTTCCGCCAAGTCCGGGAATGAGCCCGAGTCTGGTTTCAGGCAAACCCAACTGAGTTGCCGGGGCATTGCTGGCCAGGCGATAATGAGCCGCAAGAGCCAGCTCCAGCCCGCCGCCCAGGCAGGCGCCGTTTATGGCTACAACAACCGGCTTTGGCAGAGCCGAGATTTTGTTGAAGATATTCTGCCCGTCGCGGGATAAACGGTAGATCTGTAAGGGATCGGTAGCTTTGCGAATTTCGAAGAGGTCCGCTCCGATGATGAAAGTGTCCGGCTTGCCGGACATGATCACGGCGGCTTTCACTCGGGGATCTTCTGCCAGGCGCTCGACAATGGGCTCGAGCTCTCGTGTCACTTCTGAGCCCAGAGAGTTGACTTTGCCCCCGCTGTCGAGCAAGAGGAAGGCCACTCCTGATGGTCTCAAAGTGAAGCTTATTTGCCGCCGGGCTTCCGTGGTGTTCATAAGTCCTACTTTGATTTGTCCTTGATAGCTTTATGCATGTTCATGCCTTTGGCAGCAAAGGCGCAGCCGGCAGTCAGGGGCAAGACCATGAAAATCAGTCCGAGCAAGGATACGGAGGGGAAAGAAATGACCAGTTGAGATAGAACAACAAAAAGTACAAGCGCGCAGCCGCCTGCCGTAATTATTTGCGCCCAACGGGATTTGTGGTTGTAGAAGAGCATGCCGATGCCGATAAACAAGGGTAGCAGGAGAAAGCCCATCCCCTGGCTGCCCAGTCCAAAGATTGTCATCATGCCAGTGCCGACTCTTATATGAGTAAAGAGCATGAGCAGCCCTGTGGCGATTAAAGCCAGCCCGCCCAGAAGATGCATGTCGGCTTTCATGACTTCATCGGCATTGGCCGGGGTAGTTGCCTCAGACGACTGACCGGCAGCCGTGGATTTCTCCCTGGACGAAAGCAATTTGGGTTGCTCCTCTTCGATTGAAGCTTCCAGTTCGATGAGCTTTTTTTGAATTTCGTCTTCCTGCTTACCCATTAAAACTTCTCCTGAGCATGCCTCGAAGGACCGTGCCTCAAACTTTCCTTCTTGTTAGCATAGCAATTCGTTGCCCTTGACTTGTTCTTTGAATTTCTGGGCAATGGGCATGCGCCAGCCCAGACCGAAAGCGCGGGCTGTTACTTTCAGCCCGGGGGCTGCCTGGTGGCGCTTGTATTCGTTGCGGTCGATTCTGTTGATGACATCCATCACTACTTCTGCCTTGTATCCGAGTCTGACGATTTCCTCCGGTGCGCGGTGCTGTTCCACATATGCGTTGATAATTCCATCGAGCACCACATACGGCGGCAAAGTGTCTTGATCGCATTGATCGGGTCTTAGCTCGGCCGAAGGCGGTTTGTCGATAGTATTGCCCGGTATGATTTCCCTTCCTGCCTCTTCGTTGATATACCTTGCCAGGTCATAGACCATCATCTTGGGCAGATCGGAGATGACAGCCAGCCCGCCGCACATATCGCCGTAGAGAGTGCAATACCCTACAGCCAGCTCGGATTTGTTGCCGGTGGTTAAGACCAGATAGTTGAACTTATTGGAGAGCGACATGAGAAGCAGTCCGCGGAGCCGGGCTTGAATATTTTCTTCGGTGTTATCCGGCGCCAGCCCGCTGAAAACCGGCGCCAGAAGGGAGTTAAATACTTTCATGGCTTCGGAAATGGCAATCACCCGGTGCTCGATGCCCAGATTCTCAGCCAGTGCCTTCGCGTCAGTAAGGCTGCCCTCCGAAGAGTAGGGCGAAGGCATGGAGACGCCGAGGACATTGTCGGCACCAACAGCCCGGCAGGCAATCGCGCAAACCACCGCCGAATCGATGCCGCCTGAGAGCCCGACTACGGCTTTCTTGAAGCCGCATTTGCTCATGTAATCTCTTGTGCCAAGAGTGAGAGCTTCGTATATGTTGACCGTATTGTCATGAGAGAACTGGCGTATTTCGCCCCTCCCTGCCTTAAGATCGACCAGCAAAAGATCTTCGGCGAAGGCACTGGCAGCACCAATCAGTTCGCCCTTTCCGTTGACGGCTATGGAGCGGCCATCAAAAATCAGCTCGTCATCGCCGCCGACCTGATTGACATAGAGCATGCTCAGCCCGCTCCTTATGGCTTGATTGCGAACAAGCTCGTGCCTGATGTGCTCTTTGCCCAGGGAATACGGAGAGGCAGAAATATTGATCAGAAAATCTGGAGCCAGCGACAGTATCTTCTCCATCGGATCGCATTGATAGCGCATGGTCGGATAGAGCTCGGCATCTCTCCAGATGTCCTCGCAGATAGACACCCCGATTTTCCAGTCACCGACAGGCATTGCCGTGTAGCTGCTTGCCGGCTCGAAGTACCTCTCCTCATCAAAAACATCATAGGTTGGCAGCAGGGTCTTATACTGGCGCGCCCGGACCTCGCCTCCGAAAAGCAGGGCGCAGCCGTTGTACAGGGGTTTGCCGGCAGAAGGATTGAAGTCGACGAATCCGACAAGCATGTTGATGTCAGGCAGCTCTCTGGCTATGCGCGCAAGAGCTGCCAGATTGGCCTCGACAAAACTGCTTTTGAAAAGCAAATCCATGGGCGGGTATCCGCACACGGACAGCTCCGGAAAGACGACAAGATCGCAGGCTGCATCCCTGGCAAGGAGCCCGTAGTGGAGAATTTTTTTCACATTGCCGTCTATGTCGCCGACGGTTGGATTGATCTGAGCGAGAGCTACTTTCATCAGGTCCAGGAAGCAAGCTGTAAGTTGAAGGTGTCCGGGTGAGGCAGGGAGGATAAACTCTTATGACCGCCGGCTTTGGGCCCTTGAGGATTGGTGAAGTTCTATCGGCAGGAGAAATCTTGCGACGACACTTCCCAGGGAATTATAGTTGTGAGGGGATGTCATGTTCCTTGTCAACATATATAATGAGATTAGTCTTGATTTAGCAGCCTCGGCTTACTAGGAAGGTTTTCCGGCATGACATCACCTCGGGGAATGGCAGTCTTTCTTATGCTGCTGCTTTTCGTCCTGCTGCCAGGGGTCTGTCAGGCTTCCAATTTCAGAGAGCTCGATCCACCCGGGCTTTCCGATGGCGCGGGTATATGGGCAAACATCTGGAATTATCCAGACGGCGATCTGGACTCTTACTGTTCCAACTTGAAGGAGCATGGAATTGCCAACCTGTTCATTCAGACTTCTCGCAGCAACACGGAAGCCATCAAGTATCCAGATGAGCTGGGCGATCTCATCGAGACCTGTCATCGCCATGGCATCAGGGTAGTTGCCTGGTCTTACGCCGAGCTTGTCGATCCCAAGGCAGACGCCGAAAAGATGATAGCGGCGGCGCTCTTCCAAAGCCCTCACGGCGACAGGCTCGACGCCATCGCGCCCAATCTGGAGAAGAACCTGGCGGCCGACAAAGTCGAGACATACTGCAAACAATTGCGGCAAGCTCTCGGGGCGAACTATCCGATGGTGGCAGTCGTCTACAGTCCTTTGAATCGCGCGCCGGAAGTGGCAAGGATTCCCTGGAAGATACTGGCTCGTTATTTTGACGTTATCGCTCCCATGAGCTACTGGAATAGCAAGTACCAGCGCCTAGATCCCTTCACGTACACGGTTTCCACTTGCCAGAAAGTGCGGGAGCTCACGGGACGGGCCGACATTGAGATTCACGTGATAGGCGACGGCATGGGCACCAGGGCTCCTTCTATCCTGGAGTTTTTGCGCGGCTGCAAAACAGCTGAAGCTACAAGCGCCAGCCTTTATCCCAATCAGAAAACTACCGCCGAGCAACTGGCAAGCCTCGCCCGCTATGGGGATTATTTCCAGCCAAATTCCCGGTTCAGGCTGGCTTCTTTTCGCCAGATGCTCAAGTCCCACGCCCTCGCGGGTCCGGACAATTACGATCCCTCACAATTGCTCTCCAGAGGGGATTTCTTCCGGCTTGTTGTCAAACATCTGCAAGTTGGGGACTCCTCCCTCGCACTGGGACTGCCAGGTGGCAGTATTCCACTTTCAACTGCAAAAGGTGATCTGAGCCCTTCGGAGTCTGGGCAAATATTGATTGCTGCCGGGCTTGTTGTGCCCGACGGCGTTCCACCGTCTCAGTCCTGGTTGTCAGCGGCTGTTTACCCCAGGGAGGCTTTTGCTCTTCTGGCACAAATAGTCGAATCGAAGAGAACTGACGGCTTGCGAAAGCGGGCGGACAGGAGTCAGCGCCGTGCTGATCGCTGGTTTGCTGCCCCGGTTATGGCTGAGTCGGCTGAGAGGCAGCCTGCTTCTCCCGGTCAAAAGCCGCTCAACTTTCTTGACGCGGCACAGATGGTGCTGGAGGCTGGCTCGGCCATGCACTAGTTGTCAAAACTTCCGGGCAGGCGTTCCATGTTTGATTGGTTGCGCCGGGGGTACATTCATAGGTACAACCATAGAGGTTCGCTTGCTGATTCCGAAGGAAAGAACGTCTGTCTTCGTTAGAGAGTCTCCCGACGCGTTTAAACTTTCGGTTAAATTGGCCGGCAGTTTATATGAAGGTGTTATTCTGGTTATCACCTAGAAATAACATCGGCTCAGGTACATTACCGTTTATTACCGTGCAAATGAAAGGAAAGCTCCTGATTGTGCGGACCGAAAGAAAATTTGGTTTCTACTTCCGGTAGTTTTCCTTGTCCTCGGAGGTACGCTCATGCACGTCACCGTGACCGGTCGCAATATCGACCTCACTCCCGCGTTGAAGGATTATCTACTGGAGAAGCTCAGGCGAGCACAAAAGCATTTTGACCATCCCTTCGAAGTCACCGCTTTGCTTAGCGTGGCCAAGAACCCGTCCATAGCCGACAGCCAGACAGCCGAGGTCACACTCAAAGTCAATGGCACGGTCATTCGCGGGGAGGAATCCACAGAGAACATGTACGCTTCCATCGATCTCGTCGCTGACAAGATCGAGCGGCAATTGCGCAAGTACAAGACGCGCTACTGGCAGAAGGGCAACAAGGACAAGAACCATAAGGAAGAAAGCGAAGTTATTGATGTCAGCGCTGAAGAAGACAACGATCTCGCCGTGACAAAGGCCCTGACCTTCGAGGGAATTCGCCCGAGAATCGTCCGCTCCAAGCGTTTTCCCCTCAAACCCATGACAGCTGAAGAAGCGGCAAGTCACATGGATTTGCTTGGACATGATTTCTTCATGTTCATCAATTCTGAAAGCGGGCATGTCAATACTGTTTATCATCGCCGTGATGGCAATTACGGTTTGATTGAACCGGAAGCTTAGAAGCTCTCCACAGAAACAATTTAAGATGCAAACAGGGGAACAAAAATTCCTCTATTTGCATCTCTGGTGGCAAGGACGCGGCCTCTTGCCAAGGCAAAGGACAGGTTCAGGGAAATTCCCTGCCGGTTCTCTGCTTTAATAGTGCCTGACTTTGGGGCAAATCCCGTGGACTCCGTGGGCGTTTCCTTTAGAATTTTCAGGTGCAAAGACAGCAACGTATAGGCGGAAGAGGTTGGGTAACTTGGCAAAAGTGATGAGGCAAAGATTTCTTTTGACGTCGAATAATGCCCTTATATCGGCAAGAGGGGGGGCCAAAGACAATAGAGCCTGGCAACTTGCTCTGGCACTCAGCTTGAGCCTGTCGACAGCCCTGGTATCCGAGCCTAACTCGGCTGCAGCTGCTGCCCCCCCGTCCCAGGCCACTTCCAACCAGGCAGCCACGCTCAACAACGAGGGTGTGAAAGCTCTCAATGCCAGCAATTTCCAGCTGGCTATCCAGAAGTTCGAAGAAGCTTTGAAACTCGATCCCAATTACAGCTTCGCCAAAGAAAATCTGGCCATCGCTTACAACAATTACGGGCTGAAGCTGCCGCCGGCGCAAGCCCTGAAACAGTTTCACAAGTCGCTTGCCCTCAACCCGGCAAACGCCACCACTCAGCAAAATCTCGAAGGTGTCATACAGATGCTCGGCAAGAATCCCCGCTCCTTCAAGGACAGGGTGGAGCTGGGCAAGCAAGCTCGCATGTCCGGCGACTTTGAGGGTGCCATCGTCGAATACTCCAACGCGCTCAAGCTGCAGAACGACGCCAAATTGCATGTGGATCTCGGGGATGTCTATCGGGTGCGCGATCGCGTGGATGAGGCCGTCAACGAATATCAAAATGCCATCAGAGCCGGGCTGGAGCCCAATGACGTGGCTATGGCTTATGTCAAACTGGGGCAATCTTATCAGGCCAAGAAAGATCTTCCGCGTGCCATTGAGTCTTTCGGCAACGCTCTCAAATTCAAGAGCGACGATCGCGATGTTCTCGACGCGTTGAAAACCGGCTGGGAAGAGGCCCTCAAAGAAAATCCCACGGCCCCGGAAAATCACATCGGGCTCGGGCAGGCTTATCAATATCTCGGTGATTTCGGGCAAGCCGAAGCGGAGTACAAGCAGGCTCTCGTCTTCGACAAGTCCAACGCCATTGCTCGGAAGCTGCTTGCGGCTTTGCCCGACGTCAAGAAGCAGTCCTTCGTGACCAAACACATCAACGCGGGCGTAGATCTCCAGGGCAGAAAGCTCTACGATCAGGCCATTGCCGAGTATATGGAAGGTCTAAAGGCAGACCCGAGCAATCCTTCCCTCTGGTTGGATCTAGGAACGGCATTTCAGGCCAAGCTGGACTTCGAAAGAGCCGTTCAAGCATATAACAAAGTTCTCGGGCTCGATCCGGGCAACAAAGCGGCAGCACTGGGCGTGAAGACTGCCGGTGAAGCCAAAGCGGCCAAAGCTCTCGATGACCTGACCAAGCAGGCCTCCGACCTTTACAAGACTGGCAAATATGCCGAATCTCTTGCCAGCTATCAGAAGGTCGTCCAGCAAACTCCCAACGACGCCGCTATCCACTTCAACATAGCCGCTGCCCTCCAGCAACTCGGGCGGCTCGACGAGTCCATTGCCGAGTATCAGCAGGCCGTGCGCATCGAGCCCAAGAATGAGGACTACCAGAAATTCCTGGAGGCGGTACTCGACAAAAAGGCAGATCCAATAATCGCCAGTGCCGTGAAGAAGCACCAGGACAAGGATTATCCGGCAGCAATCGATCTCTACCAGCAAGCGATAAGCCTGCGTCCAAAAAATGTCAGCCTTTATTACAACCTGGCGGGCGCTTACTATTCGCGCGAACAATATCCTGAGGCGCAGAGGATGTACCAGAAGGCTCTGGAACTCGATCCTAAGGGGCAGGTCGATGACATGTGGCTGCTTGGCACCATTCAGGAGCATTTCGGCAAGGGTCCGGAAGCCATGGATATTTACAAGAAATATCTCTCGTTGGCTCCAAACGGAAAGTTCGCCCAGCCGGCCAAATCTCGTCTTGAGTCTCTGGCAAAGAACCCCGGCGACACCGTCAAGATCAAGTCCGAATCCGAGCTGTCCAGGTTGAAGGAAGCATCCGAAGCCTATCAGGCGGCTGTGAAATTGCAGCAAGAAAAGCGTTATGACGAGGCGGTTCCGCTCTATCAAAAGGCCATGACCCTGCAGCCTGCAGAATCGGCTTACCCGTTTGGGCTGGGCACTCTCTTCCAGTACAAGGGGGACATGGATCTGGCCATCAACTGGTTTCAGAAAGCCATCGCCATGGAACCGAAAAATACTGATTATCCGAAGGCGCTGCAATACGCCATCGAGCAGAAAGCGCAACCGCTAGTGGATGAGGGTGTCAAGAAACAGACTGCTGGAGATTTCGCCTCTGCAATCGATCTTTATCAGAAGGCACTGACCCTGGTGCCCAAGAATGCCAGAATCTACACCAACCTGGCTACAGCCTGCCAGGGCAGTGATGATTTCGCCGGAGCGCGTCAGGCTTACCAGAAGGCTCTCGATCTCGATCCTAAATCCGAGAGCGCCGACTGGTACCCGGCCGCGGCCATCGACGAAAACTTCGCCAAGGGACCCCTGGCGCTCAGTGAATACAAAAAATTCGTGGCGGCGAACCCGGGTAGCCCGCTTGTGTCCGGCGCAAACGAGCGAATCAAGAAGCTGACGGCAAATCCCAATGACACGCAAAAGCTTCCGACTCAAGCGCAGATGAAAGCTTCTCAGTCAGCCCAGGACGCCTTCGATCAAGGACTCAAGTTGCAGCAGGCAAGCAAGTTTGATGAAGCGATCCCGCTCTATACGAAAGCCTCGATGCTTGTTCCGTCCGAGCCTGCTTACGCCTTCGCGCTGGCTTCGGCATACCAGGGCAAGGGCGACATGGATAATGCGATTGTCTGGTACAGGAAATCCATCGATCTCGATCCCAAGAATAAGGAATACGGCAAGTATCTCTCCGCGGCCTACGACCTGAAAGCCGCGCCACTAGTCGACGAGGCCTCCAAGAAATATACCTCCGGTGATTATCCAGGTGCCGTCGAGCTTTACAGGAAAGCACTGCAGGTGGTGCCCAACAATGCTCCCGTGCACACGGATCTGGCCTCCTGCTTGCAGGCAACCGATGACTTTGCCGGCGCGCGCGCCGAATACCAGAAGGCTTTCGATGTCGATCCCAAAGGACAGATCGAAGACCTCTATTTCATCGGCGCTCTCGATGAGCACTTCGGAAGGGGAGCACAGGCTCTCGACGAATTTAGAAAATATCTCATGCTCAACCCGCGTGGCAAATTCATCTCATACGCTCAATCGCGGGCGGCCGTGCTCTCCAAAAACCCCAATGACACGCAGAAACTGCAAACACAATCCGAACAAAAACAATCGGCGCAGGTGCAGGAGCTCTACGATCAGGCAGTGAAAGCCCAGCAGGCAGGCAAGTTCGACGAAGCCCAGCCTCTCTACCAGAAGCTTGTGCAGATGGTGCCAAGCGAGCCGGCGTACGCCTATGCCTTTGGGACCAACTTCCAGGGGCAGGGCAATTTTGATTTGGCCATCACCTGGTATGAAAAGGCTGTGGCGCTCGATCCTCGCAATGCCGAATTCAAGAAAATCCTGCAAGCGGCCAGGGACGGCAAGGCTGCTCCTATCATCGACGAGGCTGTCAAAAAACATACTGCCGGCGACCTTACCGGAGCCATCGAGCTGTACAAGCAGGCTCTGGCGATAGTGCCGAAGAACGCCAAATTGCACACCAACATTGCCACAGCCTATCAGGCAAGCGACAGTTTCTCCGCCGCGCGCGACGAGTTCCAGAAGGGCTTCGACCTCGATCAAAGAGGTGAGGTGGATAATCTTTATTTCCTGGCAGCAATCGACGAGCATCTAGGCAAAGGCGCTCAGGCTCTGGCAAGCTACACGAAATACCTGCAACTGGCTCCCAGAGGCAATTATGTGCAGCTGGCCAAGTCGCGCTATAACGAGCTTTATTACAACCCGAACAAGACTCAGAAACTAGTGACTCAGGCACAGCAAAAGCAAGCTACCGCGGCCAACGATGCCTATAACAATGCTGTCAAATTGCAGCAGGAAGGCAAGCTGGATGAGGCCATAGCCCAATATCAGGAAGCTCTGAAAGCGCAGGGCAATGAGGCTTCCTTCTGGTACAGCCTTGGCACGGCTTATCAGGCAAAGAGCGATTTCGATCAGGCTCTTGCTTCTTATCAAAAGGCTGAGCAGCTCAATCCAAAAGAACAGGCTTACAAGAAGCTGGTCAAAGAGCTGAAAGGAGCTAAAGCCGCGCCCCTTCTTGAATCAGCCTTCAAGAAGCAAACTACCAAGGACGACAAAGGCAATTTCGATCTTCCAGGCGCCATTGCCGACTACGAGGCGGCTGCCAGGCTCGATGACGATGCCACTACAAGGCTCAACCTGGGCACTGCTTATCAAGCCAATAAGATGACCACCAAAGCTATCGAGAATTACAACCGGGCACTGCAACTGGACGGCAAGCAATACGACGCTTGCTATTATCTCGGCACCTGCTATGAAGCAATGAACCAGCGCGCCCTGGCTATATCCGAATACAGGAAATACTTGCAGTTCCAGCCTTCGGGGCAATACGCCGGCGACGTCAAAGCCCGTTTGAAGACATTAGGGGCTTCTCGCTGAAAGCTCGCGCATCAACAAGAAAGATGACCGGCTACATAAGGCAGAAGGGGACTCTCTGTCGCTCACCACGGCGCATCCAGAGAGTCAAACATCATTCTGGTGAGCCCGTTTGCTGCCTCGAGTCTACCCGCTGTGCAGCAGGATTAATCCTTTGGGGCGGTGGAAGCTAGCGCGGAAAGTTTAATTCCAGGCGAAAATGGGTATAAGAAAAGAAGATTGTTGTCTGGTTGTTTGCGTCCCTCCTCTTTGTAAAGTCCCTGCCTGTCTTGCACATCACGTCTTAGGAGCTCCTCATTTGAGACTCCGGCAGCTGCTGCATTGGTCGTTTTCTTCCAGGTCGCTGGCAAAAGTCCGCGGCCTTTTGAGCTATCTGTGCACTTTTTTGCTCTTGTGGTCGTGCTGGTTCATGAGTTACTCTCTGGCGGCTCAAGCAGAAGGAGCCTCCGGCGGGACAGCTGGCAACACTCCGGTCAACCTCGACCTTACATCCACTCAACAGTCAGTTGCGGCAAGCGGAGCTGTCGGTGGGGGCTCAGTCACAATAAATGTTGGCGGCAGCCAGCAAGCAGTCACTGGCACATCCCTGCTTACGCCGGCTGAATATCTGGCTGCCTTGCAAGTCGCCTCAACTGGACAACAATCAATCTCTCTTAGCGCGCAAGGAAATGCTACAGGCGGCACATTCAATGCAAGCAGCCTCAACCAGCCAATCAGCTCTTTAGTTATCCCAAGCGGAGTCACAGCCATCCATGACTTTGGACTGGCGCAAACACTCAATCTCAGCGGCAATCTGGTCAACTCGGGAAATTTTTATGCAGTCTCCAGTCAGGCTGCCGTATCCGGAGGCACACTGAGTGCTGCCAGCATAATCAACCAGTCAGGCGCGCTCATTTCGTCGGTTCTTCCAGTCGGCGGGCTTGCTGGTTTCAACAATCTCCTCTCAAGCGTCAACCTCAATCTGGTGGCTGCCCAGAACATTTTGAACTACGGAACGATTACCAGCTCCAACAATCTCAATCTGACTGCCGGCAATTCTATTGTCAACGCTGCCGGAGCCAATGTCTCGGCTGTCATGCAAGCTGTCAACAACATCAACATGATTGCCGCCAATATAACTAACAGCGGATTGATTGCTGCTGCCTCTGGCAATATCAATATTGCCTCAGCCACAGCTCAAAATATTGCCATCAACAATGCTGGCGGGCGTCTGGAGGCTCTTGCCGGTCTCATAAATGTGCGCGATCAGAACTTTGCCGGCAAGTTTAATTTGGACATAACCGGCGGAGACATTCTCAGCAAGGCTCTGAACCTTTATTCGGGCGACGGCATCATTAATGTCGATGTCGGCAATATAACCGGCACAACTAGCGTCTGGGGGGGCGAGGCCCATGTAAATGCCGCTTCTGCCAACCTGAGCCTGGGTGACATCATGCTCACCGGCGATCCTACTTTCTATAACGTCGCAGGCAACGTGAATCTCAACGGCGACATCTCCGTAAACGGCGATCTGGCAGTCATTGCCGCCCGCAATATAAGCGATTCCAACGGCGCGACAATCACCACCAATAATTCTGGTGGCAATATTCTCCTGGTTGCCGGCGCCAACTTCACATCTACAGGACCCAATTCGCCTTCCGGCGGGGATACGACATCTACACTCACCTTAGCCAACAGCGGCAGCTCTTCCGGCGGTAGTATTTCGTTGTCAGCCCACAATCTCCTGAGCACCAGAGTGACCACAGCTGGGACTGACGGCGGCAACGTTACTCTTATAGCCTGGGCAGGCAGCGCCTCCGGCAGCGGCACAATCAATCTTGCCCGCCCTGTCACAATAACGACCGGCGGAGCAGGCAGCGGGTCCAACGGAAACGTTCTCATGATTGCCGGCGCTGTTAGCGGCTCAAGTCTTTTGACCGGACCGATAACGACTTCCGGCGGCTCAGGCGGCGGCGGCAATATCAACCTTTATGCCGCCACTCCGACAGTTGAGGGCGGACAGGGTAGCCTGACAAATCAAATAGCTATCCTGAACGGGAGTGTTCTGTCTGGATCTGGCACTTTTGCCCCCGGGTCCTTGCAAGCGGCGACAATCGACACCCGGGCCGGAGACATAACTGCAGCAGGCAATGTAGTGATCTTGGGGCGCGGCAGCCTTACCGGCGCTCATGTCGTCGGCGGCGGACAGGGAACGCAAATTTTGCTGGATGTCTCGGCAGGTGGAGGCCGTATTGACATGGGCGGGCTGAGCAACGACGCCACGGCGCTTAATACTGCCGGCGGTACTATAATCGCCCGCTCCAATAGCAATATCTTGAACATCGGTCTGGGCAGCGGCAATATCGACATCAGGTCCAACGGCAACGGCACCGGCGACGGTGGCACTATCATTCTCACGTCCGAAAACTCCGGCTTGTTCTGTAACGATGTCCTGGCAAACGGTGGGGCAAACGGTGGCAACGGCGGCACGATAACGATTTCTACAAACGCAGGCTCCGGGCAGAGTGGTGACATCGGCAACCTGGTCGGTATTCAAGCAAACGGGGGTGGCACGGGCAACGGTGGCGCAATTTCGGTAACTGTCAATGGCAACAGCTCTTTCGGGGTCAATTCTACTGCCAGCTTCGGCAATGAAATCATTGCCACACAGCCTGGCGCCGTGGCTGTCAGCGCTAAAGCAGGAAGCGCGGGAGGATCGGGTGGGTCCATAGTTCTGGCCAATACTGGCTTGGGCGGTATGCGCCTGCAAAATACCGGTCTTCTGAATGTGGCAGCTTCCGACGGCAATGGCGGCACAATTGAGCTCAACACGACCGGAGCCGGCGGCGGCGGTGCTCTGGTGATACCCGGCGGCAGCAGCGGGCTTTCGGTAAATGCCGCTGGCTCCGGCAATGGCGGCTCCATCACTCTTACCGCGCCGACATTGACTGTGCCCGGCGGGGCCCTGGCTCTTAGAGCCGATGGCGCTGGGCAGGGCAACGGCGGGGTCGTCACCGTCTCTACGACTTCTCAGACAGGCGACATTACTGTCGGCAATTCCTCGGGCAATTTGAATATTCAGGCAACCGGTGGCGCCACCGCAGGTGATGGCGGAGTGGTCAATCTGTCTGCCGGGCGCAATCTGGTCATCGATCCGGCTTATCTTCAAACTTCGCCTCTGGGCGTAAATGGCAATGGAGCTGCAATCAATCTCACATCAGGGGCTGCCGGCTCAGGCAATCTGCAAGTCAATGGCTCGCTTTCAGCCAACGGGGTAGGCACAGGCAACGGCGGCACGATAGACCTTACCTCCAATAGCTCCGTTCCTTTTGCTCTCAATTCGCCTTCGGCTAACGGCATAAACGGCTCGACCAGCGTGGATGGCGGGGATGCCGGTGGAGCCGGCGGAGTCGTGCAAGTGGTCAACAGAGGCAGCGGCGGGGCTGTCGTAGATTTCTCGCAATTGAGCTCCTACGTGGGCGATACTTTACAAATTGGCAGTCTCGGCGTTGTCTCGGATATCATTGTCACGAACAACTGCAATCAGTGCTTTAATAACCTGCAATCAGTCGTCCTGCAAACCGGCGGTAGATATATCGCCACAGGCACCACTCTTTCGCTGGCTCCCTCTGCTTCATTTGCCGTGGAAGCCACAAACGGTATATTTACCGGCTCGGTATCCGGTGGGCGCGCCGTCAGCTTCCGGACCTCGGGGACGGTCACTGTCGATGGAGACGTGAACATGCCCGGCGGCACGGTGAGCCTGTCCGGCTCATCTTTCAGCTTCCCAGGTACTGTTCATGCCGAGGGCGGCACAGTGTCTGTTTTGCCCACCGGAGGCGCCACACTGGACCTGGGGCAACTGGCTCACATTTCAGCGCAGAGCCTGGCGATAGGCGACGGTATCAGAGCCGGTGACCTGACTCTTTCTGGCACAGGAGATCTTTCAGGAATTTCCGGGCAGCTCAATGTCAATCTCAATGGATCGTACAGAGCCTCTGGCTCGAGGCTGACCTTGGGGCAGGACACTGCATTTACA
>JAHFBI010000090.1:15744-16136 GCA_023250095.1 Candidatus Melainabacteria bacterium | reverse complement strand
AGCACGTTTGTGGCGTGGAGCCGCTCGAAGTCCGATTTGCGATAAGAGACCAACCCGGCAAGATGAAAAACATATTTGCAGCCGGAGATTGCTCTCCAGAGAGCATCGGCGTTGAGAATAACGCCTTGCACATGCTCGATGTTTGCTCCGACAAGCTCAGCAGGCAGGCAGGCAGAGCGCCCGTAACTGCGCACAGAATGACCTTGCCCGACCAGCCTTGTCACGAGATGGCTGCCGAGAAAGCCGCTTGCGCCTGTCACGAATACTGTCAATTGCTCCTCCTGTCTACTGCCATGGTTAATCAGCCGATACTGAGGACATTTCAGCGGCTTGGTGGACGCCTGCGGAAGTCTGGTAGGTTGCCAGGGCTTCCTTGATCGGGGTTGGACGCT
>JAHFBI010000090.1:9452-15734 GCA_023250095.1 Candidatus Melainabacteria bacterium | reverse complement strand
GTCCTCCATTGACAGCCTTACCTGATCAAGGCTGATGAGCGGTACGTCCATGGAGGCTTCCATAAGAGCGGCCGCGCCGAAAGCCAGTGCAGAGGGCAGGGAGATAAAGGGCTTTGTCACGCCTTCAGCTTGCATAAGCTTGCTGATCAAGTCTTTCATTGTGAGAATTTCAGGCCCGCCAATTTCCAGGGTTCTGCCGTCGAAATTATTGCTTACTGACGATTTCTCCAGAACCTGGACAAGATCACCTACAAAAACGGGCTGAATTCGGTTCTTGCCGCCGGCAATCAGAGGAACAAACGGCCGGCTCAAGATGAGCTGCCGCAAGCGCGCTACAAGTTTGCTGTCGCGTTGCCCGACCTGCCGCCCGATGATAAGCGAGGGGCGCAGGATGACGTGGGCGATTCCGCTTTGTCTGAGGACATGTTCCGCCTGCCATTTTGTGGCGTGATAATTATTGGAGGAGTCGGCGGACGCGCCCAGAGCCGTAACCATGACGATTTTCTTCACGGAGCTAGCTTCAGCTGCCCTGACCAGGGAAGTTGTTTGTAGCTTGTGTAATTGCTCGAGGCTCTGCCCTCTGGGTGGGGCGATGCTGCCAATCAGGTGGACCACTACGGACACGTCCTTGAGAGCCTTTGGCAAATGCTCATTGTCATCGGTCAACTCAACAGTGCACACTGCAATGCCCAGAGATTGCAAGAAGTCGATGTCTTGGTGCTTCGCGCCAGGGCGCACCAGGGCGCGTACCCTCAGTCCGGAAGAGGACAGGTGTGAAAGAAGATGTCCGCCCAGATAACCGCTGGCTCCGTCAACGGCAATGATCCGGCAATCCTCAGTTTGTGCCGCCAAGCCCGTCACCTCCTGTTTTTTTAAGTAGACGTCTCCAGATTTTCTTGAGCAGCATCACTTCGCCTACTTCATTTCCTTGCGCTCTGTGTCCGAAGTATTGCAAGACATAGCCGCCAATAAAAAGGGAGCAGCCAAGCGCGCTGCGCCCGGCAATGAGCTTGATAAGCCCGACTGCGACCATGGGCACGCCGACGATGTGGAGTGAAGCATTGACAGGATGTGCATGTCTGGCGCAGTAGTCCACGACAAAAGCTTTTGTGTTCAAGCAGACGCGCCTGAGCAAGGTTGTCTGGAGCTCTTGCAGGCAAGGCGACTGAGGAAACTGGTTATCTTTCATGTCTTGCGGTTTCCTGTGACTGTAGTTGGCAACTCTTCCTTCGGCTTGCTGGCTTTAAAATGGGCAAGTGTGCGGGACATGCCTTCGTTGAAAGGAATTCTATTCGTATAACCGATTTCACGCTCGGCTTTGCTGATGTCGAAGCCCTGGTTGACACCGGCCAGGCGAAAAGCCGCGCGTGAGAATCCGCCTAGCTTGCTTGCCAGGGACACAGGTAGAAAGGGGGCTATCGATGAGACTGCGTTGCATACTTGCTTTGCCAGCGGAGCAGGAATGGATTTCTTTGGGCGCGTGTAACCGAGCCCGTCGCAGATGGAGTCGAAGAGCTGTTTCTTGCTGGGTGTCTTGCCGTCGGTCAGATTAAAGATCTGCCCGTAGGCTGCCGGGTTGAGCAAGCAAAGCTCTATGGCCCGGCAGAGATTGTCCACATAGATGACATTCGTTTGTTTGCCACCGCCGTCGATGAGCAGTACTTTGCCTTTCGACAGTGAGTCGATCAGCCTGGGCATCCAGGCTTTCTCGCCAGGCCCGTAAATAAAGCCTGGGCGCACGATTGTATACTGAATCGAGGCGGTACCACCGCCTGCGGTGACGACTTTCTCGGCGTCGACTTTCGAGTCGGCGTAAGCTTCGCCGCAATAAGTAAGTGGTGCGCTCTCGTTCACGCCGAACTGGTCCTCCTGTGCGGTGATCACCGAGAGGCTGCTGACGTGGATGAACTGCCTGACGCCGGCTGAAGTGGCGGCAGCCAGGCAGGACTTGGTTAGTCCGACATTGACGGACATGATGTCCTGCCGCTTTCCCAGAGGGTCGACGTTGCCAGCACAATGAACGACGGCGTCGCAGCCGGTCATTATTTTTATCGTCGAGACCATATCTGAGAGGTCCAGGCGGCTGACAAGGATCTCCGCGTCTGCCGATAACTTTGTGAGGGCGGATGTGTCGCTGCCCTCCCTGACGGAGGCCACGACGCAATGCCCTAGAGCCCCCAGGTGCTTGGCGACGTGATAGCCGACCATCCCTGTCGCACCTGTGATTAGAACTTTACGCTTTTCCATGTCTTTCAGCCTCGGAAATGCCGCTCAGAGCGCAGCCAGGGTATCCTGGAAATTGTGGCTGGCGGTAAGCAGAGGGATTTTTACCTGCGCTTCCGGGGCGCCTTGCAAGACTCTTTGCTGGCGTAGTTTTGTGAACGTGCCTGAAGGAACTCTCTGAATGGATGGTGGACCGAGCCGTTTTGTCAGCCTCTTGTCTTTGTATTCGATATTCTGCAGCTGCAAGGATTGCTCGAAGACACGCAAGAATTCTCGCTCGACCGATTCAGGCAGCTCCTGTTTCAATTCGATGAAACAGACATAGCTCGGCGGATGTCCTAGCCTGACGGCAAAAGTGAAATGATCAATTGCCGTCAGCTGCAATTGCCTGACAGCATAGCACAAGGCCACTTGCACCTGCTCTTCCGTCAGCTTCTCGCCTGTGACTGAGCTGACCCCCATACCTTTCTGGACGAATTGAATGATCGGTGTCATCTCCTCAAAGCCTACAACTTCAATTAGATCGTTGATGTTGTAGCGATAAAGCCCGGCGGCAGTAGTGAAATGAATGTAATAGCGCTGCCCCATCTCCAGCTCGTCGGCGGTCAGATAAGCGGGGCTGGATTTGTCCATCTCTCCTTCTTTGACGAATTCGAAAAAATGGCAGGTAACTGCCACGACTCCGCCTGCGCCCTCATTAGTAAGAGGTATGGTCCCGCGTCCTTCGGAGGCCATGTAGCCGAAGTCACGGATGGGCAGGTTGTCATATCGCTGGCTGAGGCGGTCGAGATAGAAGGAGAGTGGTCCTCCCTTCCAGCAAGAGAGCGCCCCCAGACCGGGCCAGGCTGCCCGCGGTGTCAGCTTGCCGCAAGCTCGGAGAATCTTTTCCAGCTCCCTTGAACGCCTTGGATCTGGCTTGAGGTAGGGGTGCAGCTGATTGATGATATTAGGGGGTGGGCTGTAAGCCTTGCGCAGCCCTCCGTCGAAGATATCGGCTATGAGCTCACCGGCATGCTCTTCCAGCTGGTCCGCAAAGAGCAAGAACGTGGAGGGATTGCAGCCGAGAATGGCCGTTACGTCCTGGCAAAGAGCCAGGCGCAGCATTGTGTAATACTTTACTTCCACGTCTTTGATCTTGCTGACCATATGGGGTAAGGTGAAATATTTCTGCACGAGCGGCGACTGCCTGCGCCGGAGCAAGCCGGAGACAGCTCCGTAAGGGATGCCAGCTTCGGTAAATCCTTCTTCGTCATTGCTGGAAAAAATCAGAAAGCTGCCTCTGGCTTCATGACGGAAGTCTTTGATCAGGCTGTAATTGTGGACCTGAAAGGCGTGGGCGTAGTCCCTGAGATGGGTCGGCGTGATCGGCAGATATTTGGGCTTACCCGTGGTGCCGCTTGTGGTAGCGAACATTACCGGGTCTTCTTCTGTCAGCTGCCCGCGCCGTCCTTTCATCGTGGCTTCTATGTACGGCAGCAGATCTTCGTAAGTCGAGACCGGTACCGCTTTCTGGAAATCCCTCAGCGAGGCTATCTTTGAAAAGCCGTGTTTCTTGCCGAAGCTGGTCTTCTCATTGGCACGCACTATGGCCATCAGTTTGCTTTCCTGGGCGGCGCGGGGAGACTTCAGGGCTTGCCTGAACCGGTTGACGTGCTTGAATTCCCGCCAGAGCTGTCCGAGGGCTAACTCCACTTTCCTGTATGACATGCTTGTTACCTTGAAGTTTCTTTTGAGTTGTCCAAATCAGCTTGAAGGAGATTCAGCAGAGGACTGAAGCTGTCAGGTTGTATCTCCCCTTTTGGCGAGCCCTGAGCTTGCCCGAGCCTATCGGAAGAAATCGTCAACCCAAGACCTGCCTGGCCGTTCCTTGCCCAGAGGAGGTTGCCTCTGCCGCCAAAGCCTGCCGTGAGATTTTCTCTTGTGACATCATTTTTCAGGAGAAAGGCGTTTGCCGAACCTTCATAGTTCTCGAAGGGTTCGTTGAGGCAAGCAAAGATGCGCGCCGCAGCGCTCAGGATGCCACTTTCTCCCACCTGGGCTCCGAGGTGGCATTTGAGGGAGTGAGAATCGGCAATCTCCACCATTGCTTTTGCTGCCAGGAAGCCGCCCACTTTCGACAGCCGAATATTGAAAGCGTTGCAGAGCTTTTCTTCAGCCAGGAGTTTGGCTTGCTCGATTGTGCACAGCGATTCGTCGACCACGACATCCTCCGGTATCGCCTCGGTTACTTTTTTGAGTCCTTCGAGATCGTCTGCCGGGACAGGCTGCTCGTATGAGGCTATATTGAACGCTCTCAGGGCATCAGCCCGGGCAATTGCCGTCTCAGGGTTCCAGGCGCAATTGGCATCGACGCGCAAGATTGTGTCTGCTCCCATGATCTTTCGGCTCAGGCGGACTGTGTAGAGGTCCGAGTCGAGATCTTTTCCCAGTTTGACTTTGACCGTGCGGTAGCCCCAGAGTTTATAAAAAAGGAGCATTCCGACAAGCGCCTTGGCTCCGGCGAAAGGCACGACCCCTCCGTAGCGGATCTCAGGCGTTATGACCGGAGCGAGCCACTGAGAAAGCGGAAGCCGGCTGGCTCTGGAAGCAGCATCGAGTACGGCCAGCTCGAGCGCGCACCAGGATGCTCCGGCAGGTGTCCTGTGCAGATCTGATTCATAAAAAACTGCCTTGAGATGTGCAAGCAAAGGTTCCCGCTCGGACAGATCGAGCCCGATCAAAGCCGGTGCCCAGCGGCGGCGCACATTCAGCTGAGCGGCATCGATATCTTCGCCGGTGACATAATTCCGGGGGACGCCCTCGCCGAAGCCTTCCGTGCCGTTCTCCAGGGTCACTTTCACAAAGAGGTTGGTCGAGCAACGCCGCGTGGCCAGGCTATGGCCGAAGCCAAATCGGAACGGCAAAGTGACTTTGTATGTGTCAATGGAGCGGATCTTCACGAGCTTGTCCTGCCTTGGAAATGGCAATGCGCCGAAAGCCATTGCACAAGGGCCAGGATATAGGAGTCAGCCTGGCTGTCGAAATCAAGGCTGTGGCATGCGTCTTCAAAAACAGTGAGCGTCTTGTCGTCAGAGCCGACAGTTTCGAACCATCGCTTGATAGCCGCTACATCGACTATGGCGTCGGCCCCGGATTGCAGCACAAGAGTTGGCACAGACAGCTCAGGTGATTTTCTCCTTGCAAGGGCAGTCAACTTCAGGCTCTCTATGAAAAAAGCTGCGCTGGCTGCAGTCAGGCGCAAAGGATCGTCTTTGATGAAGTCCAGATAACCAGGGTTGTCGGTGAAATGCGCGGGCTCAAGAGGAATCGGGAAAGTTCTCCTTCCACCCAGAATGCAGCTTATGGCAATTTGAAGTTTTGTCCTAAGGCTGACGTCGACGCGCACGGAGATGGCCGGGGATGTAAGGATAAGCCCGGACAACGGGCTTATCCCCGATTGCCTGGAGGCAGCCACGGCTATGGCTGCCTTGGCGCCCCAGCAATTGCCCATGAGGAAAAGTTCAGAATTTCCTTGTGACTGGGCTTTTGAGAGGAGTTGTTCGGTGTCGGCAAGCAAACACCGGTAGTTATTCAGATGTCCTCGCCTTTCCTTGCTCATGCCCGCTCCGCGGCGGTCAAGGGCCCAGACGGAAAAACCCGACTGGCAAAGCGCCAGTGCCGTAGTCTCGAACCAGCGGCTGTGACCTTCGATGCCGTGCAAATAAATTACCGCCGCATGGTTCTTTTGGGGGCCCCATACGCGCAAAAAATGCTCGACGCCGTCTTCGGTTTTGAACCAGCTGGCCTCAGCGGTTTCCGGACCGATGGGCGCCGGGCGATTAACAGGTACTGCATCTTTTGTCTGGTTCAAGCGCCTGGAACCTCAAACTATGCCAGCACTTAGCTTGCCCGGCAAAGCCAAATTTAGCTTTCTGGAAGGCTCTTCAGTTTAGCAATCAGGCGCTGGACTGAGAAGGCAAAAGCCATAACGTTTTTCATTGGCGGCAGCCTGATTGCTGAAATTCTTTAACCTGAGGGCTGTCTCTCTCGCCGCCCCTGGTAACAGTGTTAAGCTTGTCT
>JAHFBI010000090.1:0-9442 GCA_023250095.1 Candidatus Melainabacteria bacterium | reverse complement strand
ACGAGCCCCTTGTTTGTCAACCTGGCCGATGATGCCAAGCTACTTGCCACAGGCAAGACTACCTGTATCAATCTCTGGCCTTTCATCAGGGAATTGCCGGTCAACATTGCCTGTGTGCGGGATGGTGTCCCGGACACAATGGTGGCTGCCAAGAATCTGCTCGGGCAACTGGCTGATGACGAGCGGCATTACCAGCAATTGTTCTTGAAGCAATGCCGCTTGGCCGGCTTGAAAGGAGATGACCTCTCGGATCATGCCTGGTCTGAGCCTACAGTCGAACTATGTCGTTCCATGTCATTGATGTGTCGGCAGTCGACCTGTGAGGATGGCATATACGCTATTGTCGCTGCTGAATTTGCCGCCACTCTCTTTTCCCGGTCGGCTTTGCCGAGCTATGAAAAATATTTCGAACGGCATGTCGCCGAGTATGAAAGGCTTGTAATCGAAGAAGGTCTGGACTGGCTGAGACTGCATGCCAAGACACATACTCGCCATGCTATCTGGATGAAGCGCATGCTCGGCGATATCGATGATCGCTCCGGCGACGAGATTCCGCCAGCCGCTGAGCTGATTTTGAACGGAGTTTTGCAGTGGTGGCAGTGCCCCCACGAGGGTAACCGCTCCATTCAACCGGCTCTTGAAATGAGGTAAGTTTAAACTCTTCGGTCAGCTCTTCTGAGCCCTGTGCATCAATGACTTGGCAACGTGAAATTTGCTCTTGAAATTCGCTCTAAGGATCGCTCCTTTGCCTACATGCCATAATTTCAGCCTGGCTTGCCAAGCTGATTGCCTCTCATCTTCGAGCGGTTTTTTGTGGGAAGTATTCCTAAAAATGGTGTTGGCGCCGTTGTCCTTCTGTCATCCACTTCAATCCTGGGCAATTTGTCTTGATCTGGATAACCGGCAGAGAGTATGTCTGAGGCGATCGAGTTGATTTACGGCCAAAGAAAGACTGAGACCGTGGCTGGCAGATATCGCACTTTGGGGCGGTTGCGTCTTACTTGCGCCAGGGGCTGGCAATCTCCAGCCTTCTTTCCTTTACTGATTGGCTTACTTCTTTCCTTGTCCTTCTGCCGGGGATTCGCTGCTGTGCAGAATCACTGTTCCTCAGGAAAGCTCATTTGTGCCATGTCGCCTGTCAGCAAAGGGGTTGCCATGGGGAAGATGATTGACGGCGATGAATTTGTGCACGACATGTCCGATGCTGCTGAATCTCTCAATTGCTATTCTTTCAAGTATGAGACGACGGTGTACAAAGGGCGGCGCACGGTCGATCAAAAGGGTGACTTCTGTTTCAAGAAGCCCCGCCAGATACGCGTGGCCATGACAGGTGACTACAAGAACGGGGCAGTGGCCGTTCTCACCCGCGACGGCAAGGTCCGCGGGCATCTCGGAGGGGCGCTTTCTCCCTTTGTTATGACCGTGCAGGCCAAGTCGGATCTTTTGCTGGGAGCAAATGGCTATCCCCTGGTCGACTCTGATTTTGCTTCCATGGCGGAGGTGGTGAAGGGCTTCATCAAGGATGGCATGAAGAGCCAGGTAAGCGAGCACCCGCTGCCCGTCGACGGGCAAGCGCGCAAAGTGTATGTGATCGAGATTCTCAAAGGGCCCTCGGCAAGCGAGCTATACAAGCGCGCTTATATCGATCCCGAGACACTCCTGCCTCTGGAGTGGTTTGACTATATCGATGGGCATTTGTTTGCCCACACGGTATGGACGAATCTTGTGACGAATGTCGATCTCTCCGATGATCTATTCAAGCTGTAAGGATAAGGTTGGTTCAAAATGTCTCTCAATGCGCCCACACTGGCAACGATCTTACTGGTTCTTCTGGGAGCTCTCGTTTCGGCACCCGTTCTGTACAAGGGTTTCTCCCGACGCGGCAAGGGTGTCATTTACGAGCAGAACTTCCTCATCCAGCGTGCGCCGCAGTTCAGCACGCTTGTCAATGTAGTAATCATTGTTATGGGCTTTCTGTCGGCCAATAACGTCGTCCAGCCGTCGCTTGCCCAGATCTTTTCTGTCGGGGGACTTCTGAGTCCGCTTGTAGCGGGGCTTATCTCCTGGGTCGGGGTTGCGTTGCTGGTTTCCGGACTGGTCTTCATGATTGGCGGTTGGTATTCGCTCGGGGAGTGCTTCTCTACCGATGCAGAAGTCATGGATGGGCACACAGTGCGCAAGACCGGGCTGCTCAAATATGTGATGCATCCGGCTTACTCCGGCATCATTCAGTGCCTGCTCGGCTCATCTCTGGCTGCCGACTCGGTAGTTGCCGCTCTCTTTTGCGTGGCTGTGGTGGCCCCGCTCTGGTTGAACAGGGCCAAATATGAGGAATCTCTTCTTCTGGAATCGCTTGGACCGGATTACAAAAAATACGCCGAAGAGCTGAAATGGAGACGGCTGGTGCCTCCTTTTATCCCGATTGGCGTTTAGCTGGAACTAAGAACATTTCTTTTCGTCCTCTTTAATCGTTAGGTATATTCGCTGATGGCAGCTGACTTTCCACCATTTCTCCCACTAGCCAAATCCGGCAATGGTGGCATAATGGTTGTTAGGCAGTCTTTGAGCGGATCTTGGTACTTCTCTGGAAACAGCCTCAAGGAGGTCCGCTTGAATAGATATGCTCAAAGTGTCAGAAAAGCCGCTCTGGCTGTCGCGTTTTCGCTCTATCTGGCACCTTGGTCGTCCGCGGGCGCTCAGTCTGCCGAGGGCGATCCCGTCGCTGCCAGGCAACTCAAATCCGGTCAGTCCGTGCTATCGACTGAGCAACGCCCGGACGGGCACAAATGGGTAAAGGCGCGAATTTTTATCAAGGCCTCGCCGCATGTTGTCTGGGAAACTGTTCACGAGGAGCGCAAGCGTGATCCCGATCTTGCTTATAGCAAGGTGCTCAAACAGGAGCACAACCAGTCCGTTCTCGAGCAGAAGTTTGCCCTCATTCCAGTGATAGGGACCGCCGTCTGTGTCATGAACAATACAGAAGTGCCGTTGCAGAGAATCGATTACAACATGGTAAGTTCGGATCGCTTCAAGGCGCTCGAGGGATCCTGGGTGTTGACTCCGACTGAGGACAACAGCGCCACCTATCTGGAGCTGTCATCCTACCTGGACATGGGATTGCCTGTGCCGCGCCCCTTTGTGGAAAGTGTGACTGCCAAAAAGTTGCAGCGACGGCTCTCCAACGTCAAGAACATGGCCGAGGCCACTCAGTCACGGCTGGCGCACGCCAGGGCTAATTAGAGCGTCTGTTGCAGACGATGGATTCTTGCTTTCGCTCAGCGATTCTGATTCTGGAATAGCTGGTAGGAAAAAACACGCTGGTATTCTTCGCTACCGAGCCCCGGGCAGCGTTTTTTGAGAGCGCGCTCTACAACATCGCCAAAAGAGCGCTTTTGTTCGGCCAGACGCATCGCCTCGTCGAACAAAGATTCAATTTGCCGCCAGACTTCTTCATAGAGCCCGGAATCCAGCCCGGGCACACGTTCTTTCAGCTGGCTCAGTGCCGAAGCCGACCACCAGGAGCGATCGCATCGGGCCGTGTCGGCAAGGGGGTTCTTTACTGACAGATGGTCGGACTCTGTCGTCTGAGCAAACACACTTGTTTGCTCCTGCTGCATGTAGATCTCCAGGGCCGTCGATTTGAGTGGTTGTGAAGACATCGGCTTTGAGCCTCTTGCAGGGATTGTCTGACTGACTAACGCCTCTTGAGAGGGGCAACTTTCAGCGCGGCGGAAGCGGTGGGCGCGGATCCATCCGCACTTCGAAGCTGAGGCGCACCTGAAACTGTTTCTCGAAAAGAGCCTTCTTCTCTTTCAAAGCCCATGTCTCGGGCTCCCAGTTCTCCGTGGGGCGGACGAAAAGAAGGAGAGAAAGCGAGCCTCTCATGTCTTTCGCCTTCAAAGAAGGCTCGAAATCAAATTCCACTTTCTGGATGACCTGCCGGTGGCTGCGATCCAGAGCTTCGGCCAGGCGCAAGATTGCCGCCATGTCGGTGACCATCTTGCGCTGGGCAGGCGGGATGACGGAGGCAGCCTCGTGGGAGTCCTTAGGCTCGGAGCCCCGGTGATAGCGCGCGATGCTGGCAATGAGCGCTACTTCCTCTTCGGAATGCCCGAGCAGGCCGCCGTTCTTGATCAGGTAATAAGAGTGCTTATGGTGTCCATTGCGCCCGATGAACATTCCGACATCGTGCAACATGGCTGCCGACCAGAGCAAGTGTCCGACTTCTTCCGGGTAATTGTGCAAGGATTCCCTGGTCTTCAAGAAAATCTCGGCAGAGAGCCTGGCTACCTGCTCGGCATGCTCCACAGACGCCTGGTACTTCTCCAGCAGCTGATGGACGCTCTCGGATCTGGGATCGCGATGCTCCTCCAGCCCACCTTTCAGCCAGCCGGTCTGCAAGAAACGATCGACGACCACTCCCTCGCGCAAAGCCGATGTGCATACGATTGTTGCCGAAGCATTGAACGAGCGCATGGTCTCCAGCAAAACAATCGAGCCGGCCAAAATAGTGCGGTTGCGGTCCGAGCTCACATCTTTGATGCGCTCGCCGGAGAGGAAGGATTCCTCCAGCCTTTCCACCAGATCTTCGAGATTAGAGAGCCCCAGCCGGTAACCATGCATGTCGGAAGTCTTTTTCTTGGCGGTCAGGCGATCCAGCTTGGCCAGCGCTTGCACAGTGCCCGATGTACCGACAAGCTGGGAGAAGCCGCCGCATTCGGCAATGCGCGCGGCAGCCGGACGCAAGACTCCTTTTATCTCGTCGTGCAATTCGCGAATTTCCTGGGGCGTCGGCACGTCTTTGCGGAAAAATCGCTGGGTGAGCCTGGCGGCTCCCAGTTTGTACGATTCGGAAAAGCGCGTATGATGCCTGTCGCCGAGAATTATCTCCGTAGAGCCACCGCCGATGTCCACTATGCAAAAGTCGCCGCGTACCACCGGCATGCTCCACAGGACTCCCAGATAAATCAGGCGGGCTTCCTCGCGCCCGGAGATCATGCGCGCGTCGATGGAAAGGTCTTCCCGGATCCGGCTTAATATCTCCTCGCCGTTATTTGCTTCTCTTACGGCAGACGTAGCCACCGCCAGCACGGTCTTTGCGCCGCATTGTAAGGCTTTGTTTTTCATTTCGCAGAGAATGCGCTCGGCCGAGTTGAGAGCGATATCGTCAATATAATGGGCTGTAAGAGCGCGCCGGAAAAACGGTACTGCTTCTTTTTCTCTTTTGACGACCTCGAAATTATTTCGCTCCTCAGTTGCCTGGCAAACAATCATATGGAAGGAATTGGTACCCATGTCGATGCAGGCGATGAGCGGTCCGCCGTATATCTGGGCAAAGGACTTGCTTCTTTTTGTTCTGAGTGCTTGCGCCGTGTGCGTGGTGACCATGTATCGGATGCCTTCACGAAATGATAAGAAGTAGGACCTGTAGTTCTGGGATCTCGGCCTCTGGATTTATCTCCGGCGGAACATTACAAAGGTAGCACGGCTTGGACTCTGGTTGAATGCGGCATGGCTCTATGTATACAGGGTGAAGTGCTGCCTGTCTGTGACGGGCTCAGTAAGGGTAGTCTGGTTGCAAAGATTTTATTCGGCTGCCTGATTTTGCCTTTGAGCGCCGGAGGTTCCTCAAGGGACTGACTTCCTGATTCCTGAGTGGCAGATCTTCTGGCATCCTGAACTCCCTGAGCGCCTCTTTAAGCTTTCATCACGTCGAGCTCTGGCGGGTCGCGAGCGCGGACATGACCGCCTGAGCCGCTCGTTGCCCGCTGGCTATGCAGTCAGGCATGCCGATGCCGCGGTATGCGTTTCCTGCCAGGGACAGCCCGTCGTATTTTGTCAGTGCTTGATCGATCCGTTCCACAAGGGCGCTGTGCCCGACATTGTACTGGGGCATGGCGTCCGGGAAACGGCTGATCACCGAAAGCAGCGGGAGGGCTTTGAGACCAAGATATGTATGCAGATCCTCCCAGAGCAAACATTCTATCTGTTCATCGGTGAATCCGTAGAGGTCTGGCTGCAGAGCGCCGCCAATAAAAACCCGCAAGAGGACCTTATCGGCAGGAGTGCGATTGCCCCATTTGACCGAGCTGAAGCTGCAGGCGAGGATCGAACGATTCTCCTTGCGTGGCACCACGAAGCCGAATCCGTCGAGGGCGTGCGGAATATCCGAGCGCCGGTAAATGAGGTTGATCACCGCAGAAGATGCATAAGGTATTTGCTTTAGATCATCTGAAAGCGAGCTGTCTGTCGACAGGAGCATGTGCCCGGCTTGCTTGGCGGAGGTAGCGATGATGACGGCATCGGCGGAAAGTGCGCTCTGGTCAGAAAAAACTACGTCCCATGGGCGCCCCTGTACGCCGGCTTTGACGTGCTCGACCGTTGCTTTCGTCCTCAGGCAGCCAGGCGGCAATTTCGAACTCAGAGCGTTGACCAATACATTCATGCCTTCATCGAGTGTGACAAACATGGAATAGCGCGCTCCGCTCTCGCCTGGTTTGCTGCCATGTTTGCCACGCTCAGCGGCAAGCCCGGCAATGACGCTGCCGTGTTTTTGCTCCAGTTCGATAAATCTCGGCATTACCGACTTCATGCTCAGGCGGTCCGGGTCACCCGTGTATATGCCGCCGAGCATAGGCTGAGCGACGCGCTCTAGGACTTCTGCGCCGAAGCGGCGGGTGACGAATTCCGTCAGGCTCTCGTCGAGCCCCGCGTCGCCTTTCGGGAGGAAGAGGTCCATGGCCATGCGCAGCTTGCCCTGGAAGCTGAAGAGAGAGGAGCCGATGATAGGCAGTATCCTTGTTGGCGCTACCATGAAAAAGCCGTCCGGGAGGGGATGCAGCTTGTTTTTATAGGCGACGAACGTGCGGCGATAGCGCTCGTCGGTGGGCAGGATGCGGCTGGCGATTCCCAGAGACTCGCATAGCTTGATGGCCGAAGGCTTTTGCGTCGTGAAGGAGTCCGGTCCGAGCTCGAGAATGACGTCGTCGAGATTGTAAGTGCAGATGACTCCTCCGGCTCTGGGGCTTGCGTCGAGCAGCAAGACTTCCATTGCCGGCGCCTGGGCGTCTGTCTGGCAGGTCAGCGTATATGCGGCAGTCAGACCGGAAATGCCGGCCCCTATGACCACCACGCGCGGACAGCTGCCGACTTCTGAGATGTCACTTTCTGTCTGGCTTAGCATAGAACGCGTCGGACCTGGCTTTAACGAGCTCGAAAAGAAGTTGTATGAACTGAGGATGAACCCCGACAGTCTGCGCGCGCAGCATATTGATCCCGACCTCTTGTGCTGCTGAGAAAGCCAGGACGTCAAGGTCGAAGAGAATTTCTACGTGATCGCAGACGAAGCCTATCGGAACTACAATTACATCTTCCATTCCCTGGTCTTTGGCTGCGCGAATTTCCATGACAACGTCCGGTTCGAGCCACTTCTGCCTGGGGTTGCCGCTGCGGCTTTGATAGGCAACTGCATAAGCAAAATTCACTTTGTGCCTGGCGCTCAACTTTTGCACAATAGAGGCAGCTGTTTCTGCCACTTGCCCGGCATAATCCGAGGCGTCAGACATTTCGACTGGCACCGAGTGGGCGCAGAAGATCAGCTTGGCCTGCCTTTTGCGCGAGTAAGGCAGGTCCTGCCAGCACTCCTCTACTCTCTGGGTTATTGCTTCTATAAAGAGAGGGTGATTGTGCCAGGCTGATGTCGGCTCGAAGGAGAGGCTCTTGCCGTTGCCTTCGGTATGAGTTGCCGATATGGCTTCTTTCAAGGCTTTGACATATCGGTCATAGCTGGCTTCTGTTCTGTGCGGTGAAAGGACAATGACGACGGCAGAGGTGATGCTGTCGGAAAGCATCTCGTTTACTGTGTCGGCAATGTAAGGTCGCCAGCAAAGCATGCCTTGATAAACAGGCAGGGGAAGACCATGGTCAGAAAGCTGAGCCGACAGCGCGCGCGCCTGGCTGTCAGTCAACTCGTTGAAAGGTGATCGACCGCCAATGCGCCTGTACTGGTCGACCACAGCTTCAATTCTTTCTGGTGGCACGCCTTTGCCGCGTACGATATTGAGGATGAACGGGCGCACTTCCTCGAATGACTCCGGTCCCCCGAAGCCCAGAAGCAGAACTGCTGTTTGAGGCTGGCCCGGGCAGCGCGATGTCACTGATTTCTCCTAAAGCTGTGTACATAGTCCACCAGATATCTGACATTGTCCACTTCTGTCGTGGGCAGGACGCCGTGTCCGAGATTGAATATGTGCCCCGGTCGGCGCGAAGCTGCCTCGAGAATGAGTGACGCCTGACGCTTTATTTCTTGCCGCCCGCTCAGCAAGACGGTGGGATCGAGATTGCCCTGGACGGCAACAGGAGACGCAAGCTGCGCCCAGGCATCGCCGAGATTGACTCGCCAGTCGAGCCCGATGACATCGCCGCCGGCAGCTTGCATGAGGGTAAGCAATGAGCCGGTGCCTGTGCCGAAATGAATCACCGGTGTACCCGGGGCAATTCCGTCGATGACGCGCTTTGTGTATGGCTGCACGAATTGTCGGTAATCGACGGGGCTGAGGCAGCCGACCCAGCTGTCGAAGAGCTGGACGACTTGTGCGCCTGCGGCTACCTGGCAATTGAGATAATGGAGGGTGACTGAGGCTATCTTGCTCATGAGCAATTCCCAGGTCTCAGGCTCTGTGCGCATCAGGGTTTTGGTTGCCTCGAAATTTCTTGAGGCGCCGCCTTCTATAAGGTAGGATGCCAGAGTGAAAGGGGCGGCGGCAAACCCGATGAGCGGTATCGCCGGCTTGAGAGCCTGCCTGGTCAGTTTGATCGCTGTCAGCACATAGTCGAGCGATTCTTCGACGACGACCTCGGCAAGCTGGCGGCAATCTGCAAGCCCGCGCACGGGCCGGTGAATGACCGGGCCTTCGCCTCTGACATATTCCAGCCCTACGCCCATGGGCTCCAGGGGCAAAAGAATATCGGCAAAAATGATGGCTGCATCTACTTCCAGCATATCGACCGCCATCACAGTCACCTGAGCGGCCAGCTCCGGATTTTTGCACAGCTCAAGGAAGCCCACGCGGGAGCGAATTGCCCGGAATTCGCTCATGAAGCGCCCGGCCTGCCTCATTAACCAGATTGGCGTGTAAGGGGTCTGCTCGGACCGGCAGGCTTTCATGAAGGGGCTATCAAACCAGGCGGCAGTCGAAGAAAGCACGGCACTGCCTGATCGCTCATTAAGATTTGCTCGATCTTTGCCGATGGCCGGTTGGCTTTGACTCTCGTACAATTCGGACAAGGGGGCGACCTTACATAAAGTACGTTTTCCCTGGTATTCTCAGCTTTTTTGATAGTATCGCACAGGACAGAGGTAGTTTCAGATTCAGCCTGCCCCTGGTGAAGGCATGTACACATGTCAGTGGTATCCGGAATCCTGCATCTGACGGTGCGTCGG
>JAHFBI010000089.1 GCA_023250095.1 Candidatus Melainabacteria bacterium | reverse complement strand
GAAAAAGCCCATGCCGATGTCTTCAATGTCCTGCTACAAGTGCTCGATGAAGGGCATCTTACAGACTCGAAAGGGCGTCATGTCGATTTCAAGAATACTGTCTTGATCATGACTTCCAACATTGGCTCGCAGCATATTCTCGACTATCAGTTGGAAGCATCCGTCTCCGGGCAGGCGGCTTATGAAGTGATGAAAGAGAAAGTGCTGGAAGCTTTGCGCCAGCATTTTCGTCCGGAGTTTCTCAACCGGATTGACGAGACTGTGGTTTTTCATGCGCTTTCCGCCGAGGAGCTCAAGTCTATTGTCGACTTGCAGATCCACTTGCTCAACAAGCGTCTGTCCGAAAGAAAGCTCGTCTTGTGCCCGAGCGATGCTGCCAAAGGCTGGCTGGCGCGCACGGGCTACGACCCGCTTTACGGCGCGCGCCCGCTCAAGAGACTCATACAGAAAGAAATTGAAAACCCGCTTTCTTGGAAAATGTTGCAGGGCGATTTTTCTGACGGCGATCAAATTGCCATCGACTGCGAGAACGAGCGTCTCGTTTTCAAGAAGACAGCTGAGCTCGTATCGGCTGCCTCCAGCTGAGAAGACTCTGCCCAAGTCCTCTCGAGTCCGCCGAGCCTGCGGCTAAGATGGCGGGGTGCGGCTTGAGTATTTTTGCCATCAACCTCTGTCCGAGGGCTCAGGGACTCCGAAAAACCTGCCCGTGCTCTGTTAAACTGATCAAGACAACCGGCCCAGCCGGTCTTGTCTCGGCTACTTTTGCCTGAGCGCATCGTGCGGTGCAAGGTCAGTATCTGGCACGCCGTCAAAAGGGCAGCCAGTTAGTCGAGTCCCGGAGGCAGAAAGCAGGAACGTGTCAGCTGTTATGACCTTGAAGGCAAGCCAGAGCCAGCTCTTCAATGGCACCAAGCTGTCAGCCTTTGTCCTTACACTGTCCGTGCTGCTTGGCGCTTGCCAGAGCGAACACGGCAGGCTCAGCAGTTCCACTGAGCCTGGATCCGCTTTTTCTTCGCCAAAGGCGACACCGGGGCATTTTTCCGGAGGGGATAATCCCGGGCCCCGGCTGAAAGTGGAAACCATCAGCCGGCTTATTCTGCCGGTTACATTGCATCTTTCCGGGCAGATTCATGCTGAAGTTGGCAAGGAAATCGATGTCAGCCCGCGTTTTTCAGGGCGCATCATCAAGATAAATGTTCTCCCCGGGCAGGAGGTCTCAAAGGAGCAGATCCTGGCTCTTATCGACAGTCACGACGTCGGCAGCCTGGAGGCTCAGTTGCTCGAGGCGCACTCCGATCTGGAGATTGCCCGCGCTCACCAGGAACGAGAGCGACAGATATATGAAGAGCAACTTGCCCGCCCGCAAGCGCTTATTGAGGCGAAAACGCGTTGTGAGCAGGAAAAGGTGCAATTGTCTCTGGCAGAGTCGGAATTCCAGCGCATAGAGGGGCTTTACAAAGAAAGAATTTCCTCCGGCAAGGATTTCATTGCCGCCCAGGCTAATCTGAAGAAGTCCCAGTTGGCGCATAAGGAAGCGCTCTCCAGCTTGCAAAGAGAAGAGCGCCTTTATGGCAATAAATCGCTGCTGAAAAAAGATTTGCAGCTGGCTGCCGCAGAGACTGCCAGAGCACAGCGGCATGTAGACACGCTCGAGCAAAGATTGATCTTCCTGGGCATGCAGGCACAGTCGGTGCATGCTCTTTACACGGCAGGCAAAGTGAGCGGCGTTGTGCCGCTCACAGCCAGAGCAGCCGGTCTGGTCACTCATCAGGGAGTTGATGTCGGCGAGATTGTCGAGGCCGGCAAGAAAGCCTTTACCATTACGGATATGTCTGTTGTCGCTGTCACGGCTAATGTGCCTGAGTGGGACATTGGCCGTGTGAAGCTGGGAAACAAAGTCTTCATTAGTGTCAGTGGCTATCCGGACAAGAAATTCCAGGGTGCTATCAGTTACATCGCCAACCATGTCAATCAGGAAACGAGAACAGTAGCCATACGAGCTCATTTGTCTAACAACCGGCGCCTATTCAAGCTCAATATGCATGCGGAAATAGAACTGGAAAGTCAGAAAAATGAGCTGCTGTCCTGCCCGAAAGCAGCCGTTCAAGAACGAGATGGGCACACAGTCGTTTATGTCGCTGCCGATGACGGCTACCATGAGCGGCAGATCAAGTGCTCAAATGTGACTGACGACTATTGCCAGGTCTTAAGCGGACTGAAAGAAGGCGAAAAGGTCGTAACACAAGGCAGCCTGATGCTCAAGGACCAGAGGTCTTACAAGCCCTGAGCATGCGTCCTTGTCAATGCTTGGTGATCGCAATAACGCTCTGGAAGTGATTGGCGGATAAGTTTTTGTCTTGTCAGAGAAGAGTTTGTCCGGCGGCTGTCACGGTCACTTTCGGGTACATGCCTGGAATTAGTCTCAGGCTCCCGGCTGCAATCAAGGTGTCTATTGCCGAGAGGATCTCGTTTTCTTTGTAAGCCGGGCAACGGGCATATAATTCCAGCCTGTCAAAGCCTTTTTCTTTCAATTTCTTAGATTTGCTGCCAGTGAGAATGAGGGCAATGGTCGTCCGCCCGACTTTGCCTTTCAGTTGCCAGGCAAGAGCGATTATGTTCTGAGGAAGCTCTTCGGAGTCTCTTGCCCGGGTTTCTCTTTCTTTGGGTCCAGGCAAATTCGGCTTTGATCGAGGTGATTGCTGTCCGGCTGCTGCAGTGTACGGGAGGGTTGAGGCAGCGGCGTTCTTTCGCCTGGCGCTGCCTTGTCGGGAGCCAGGCTCAGTGGCCGGGGTCTGCGCCCTCTTTCTTTCTGGCCACTCGTGTGTTGCCAGAGAAACAGCTTTTTGAAGGCAGGCTCTTCCGGGGTGACAGACATCGCAACCGGAGCAAGGAGTGGCAAGCTCCTGCCCGAAATACTGGAGAATCTGCGCGCGCCGACAAGCAATACCCTGGGCATATTGAATCATGCGCTCGAGCCGTGAGGAATCCCTGAGGCGGCGCTGATGCAAGGCGTTCAGATTTATTTCCGGGTCTAAGTCAGGCGATGCTGGTCCGAAATAAGCACCATCGGCAGTAGTATCTATTAGCTTGAGATGCTTGAGATGATCCAGGGCGCTGTTCAGCGCTGCTTCGCCTGTGAGGCAAGCAGCGGCTATATCGCTCAGACGCACCGGCGCAAGAGCGGCTCTGGTGACGAATTTGTAAGCGGCAATTACTTCTTGCGGGCTGGGATAGTTTTTGTCTATGAGCCAGCGCTGAGTGTAAATGTCTTTTGCCTGATAGAAAAGTGTACATATGGCGCTGAGCCCGTCCCGTCCGGCTCGGCCTGCTTCCTGATAATAGCTCTCCAGAGAAGAGGGCAGATTGTAATGCACAACCCGGCGTATGTTGGATTTGTCCACCCCCATCCCGAAAGCGACAGTGGAAACGATGACCGGCGTCTTTTCTGTCTCGAAGCTATGTTGCGCTCTGCTGCGGTCGAAGGCGCTCATTCCGGCATGGTAGCAGGCAGCAGAAATTCGCTCGTCTTTCAGCCACAGGCTTAAACGCTCAGCTTCTTTGCGGCTGCTCGTATAGACTATGGCCGGTGAGCAATCGTCTTTCAGGAGTCTGAGCAAAAGCCTGTCTTTCTCCTTGCTGCTTTCTGTTGACTCGACTTCCAGACGCAGGTTTGGACGGTCAAAAGAGCCGACGACAAGGCGCATTTCCGGCAGATTGAGAGCCTGCACTATATCTTTTTGTACGGCTGGCGTAGCCGTGGCAGTGAGTGAGAGAACGACAGTATCGCCGAGCTGGAGAATATGGTTGCTGAGATTGCGATACTGCGGGCGGAAGTCGTGCCCCCACTGGCTGATGCAATGTGCCTCGTCGATGACCAGAAGGGATATCTCCAGGCTGGTAAGCAAGTCGCGAAAACGGCTGGATTCAAAACGCTCGGGCGCGACATAGACAAGTTTGAAATCACCTTTGCCGATAAGAGAGATCCGTCTGTCTTGCTCCTCCGGTGAAATCGTGCTGTTGAGCAACGTCGCGTTGGTTATGCCTCGCCGGGCAAGCCCATTGAGCTGATCTTGCATGAGAGCAATCAAGGGAGAAACAACGACCGTGGTGCCCGGCAGGATCTGGCTGGGCAGCTGATAGCAGAGCGACTTCCCGTAGCCGGTGGGCAGAAGCGCCAGCGTATGCTGACGGTTAAGGATGTTGTCTATAACTTCCTTTTGCTTGGGGCGCAGCTGGCTCAGTCCAAAGCGCTCCTGCAATATCGATTCGATTAGCAAGGCGGATGTCACGAAGTCTAGCCCTTCAATTTTTAAGGAGTTGCCTCTATGCCGAGCAATCATACTTACGTCAAAGACAAAGCGAAAGTTCACCCTGACGGAAGCATGTTCGCGCGAAGTATATGCCAGAGGAGGGCAATGGTGCTCGCGTCTATGTCTTGCTGGGGCCTGGCGGCAATGCTGCAGGGGCTAAGTGGATGATCGCGCCTGGGGCGCAGTCACTCAAAAGTTCTTGTATTAACTGACGGCAATGTCAGGCGCTGCCGCCGGGTAGCTCAGCGCGGGCTGACGTTGAGCCTGCATCGTCGGCGCGCTGCCTGTCGGAGTTAGAGAGATCTTTGCGCCCGAGTTTTTCCCAGACCCGGCTGCGCATCTTGTAAGCTTCGTGCAGCTCAGGATGCAGGCTCAAAATTTCGTTGAGGCAATCGCGCGCATGGGAATATTCTTGACGCTCCATATAAAGCCGTGCCAGGGCGAGTCGGGCGCCGGTGGCGCCGGGGTTGAGAGAAAGAGCTTTGTTGAACTCTTTTTCCGCTTCTTTGAACTTGCGCAATTGCAAGTATGCAAGGCCTAGTCCCAGGTTGACCAGGGCTTCCTGCCCTTCGTTCAGCTGCTGGAAAAAGCGCAGGGCTTGCTTTGTCTTTCCTTGCTCCAGCTGCTGGAAGCCCTCCGCCAGCATCCGCCCCAGAGCTGCCTGTCCGTTGCCGGCACCCAACGCCGGGCAATTGTCGAAATTCTCCAGAGCAGCTGCATAATTACCCAGGTGGAGTTGCAGCCAGCCATTGCCCAGATAAGCCAGCCTGCAGTCAGGATCTAGCGCCAGGGACTCCTGGAAATCAACGGCTGCTGAGGCCAGCTTATTGAGACGCAAGGCGCACAACCCGTGCCAGGAAAGCGATTCTGCACTGCGCTCCCGGCAAATAAAAGTGTCCAGATCGCTGAAAGCCTGGCTGTTGAATCCTTGTGTGAAAAGCGCGATGCCGCGCCCGAGATATGCCTCGTAGATAGTTGAGTCGAGCCCTATGGCTTTGTCGAAATATTCCACGGATCGCCCGTAATCGCTCATTTCCAGGCAGCTGAATCCGCGGGCTGAAAGAACTTTTGCTTCGTCAATGTCGCGCGCCTGCAGCCCGCCGCGCCTTGTGGCCCGCTCGAAGAAGGACCCTGCGCGCGCGTATTGTTTGAGCCCGTAAAAGGACAAACCCAGCCCCCACCAGCCGGATTCTGGTCGATTTTCCGCACAGGCAAGTCCGGTCTCGAAGGCTTTGATGGCCAGCTCATACTCACAAAGAGAATTCCGGACCGCGCCAATTCCAAAGTGCGCTTCGGCATAGCCCGGTCTCAATTGAATGGCTGCTTGGAAATCAGCCAACGCTCCCTGGAAGCGTCCAAGCTCAATGGCTGACCGGCCTCTGAAGTAGAGCGCTTGAGCCAGATGGCTGTTCAAGCTCAAAGCCATATCGAAGTCCCGTATAGCCTGTTCATGGCGCCCCATAGCTTGTACGACGACGCCATGGCTGCAATAAGTTTCAGCATCGCTGGGTGTGGCGCGGATCGCCGCCTCCAGATCTGCCAGCGCGGCGCTATATTGCTTCAATTCCGCCTGAGCCAGACCACGTCCGCAAAGAGCCTTGGAGCTGCCAGGATCGATCTCGATGGCGAAATTGAAGTCCAGAATGGCTTTCACGAACTGTCTTAGCCCGTTGAGAGCCAGCCCTCGCCCGGCATAGGCCAGAGAAAAATGGGGCTTGAGGCGGATGGCAGCTGAGAAATTGCTCAAAGAAAGAGGGAATTCCTTCAAACCCGTGTTGGACAAGCCCAGTCCACAGAAAGCTTCTGCGCAATCAGGATCAAGATGAATGGCTTTTTGAAAATATCTCAAAGCTTGCTCGAAATTGCCATCTTCGAGTTGTTTGTCGCCCTGGTGGCAAAAGACACTCGCTGCCGACAGGGCGGCAGTGCTGTCGGCGGCAGGAAGGGCGGACGTCCCGTTTTGCCGTTCGAAGGCATATGCACGCTTGTTCTTCTCGGGCACCTGGATGTCTTGAAAAGGCATATGTCCGGCGCTGGACACGAGGGAGTCTCCGCCTGAGCCTTCGGGGTGGGCAGACGCAGGCGGCGTCTGCGTATTGTCCGGTGCCAGTTCAGGCAGGCTGTCGAGATCCGGTAACTGGCTCGGCGTGTCGACGATCACGTCTATGAAAGGCACAGCTGTCGGGGCAAAGGGTAGCGTATGGCGCAATTGAGCAGCGCAAGATCGGATGGATTCCAGCTCATGCTGCTCCAGCAAATAAAAGGCGCGCGATAAAAGCGGCTGCCGGTAATCGCTGTGGCGGAAGAGGAGACATTCGTCGCCGGCTGAAGTTTTCTCCCACAATGTGGGATCGAGGCTCAAAGAGAGAAGCGAAGTTTGAATGACGCGAATAGAAAAGTTGTCCAGAGCCGGTCCGAAATCGTGGCCGCTGCGAGATGGGTGTTGATAGTTCCTGTGTCCGAGCTCGTTGCTGAGCCAGCCGGTGAGACCAGGCACATACATGCCGTCATAGTCCACAAGCCTCAGATCATCACCGACAACCATAATATTGCCGTGCTGCAGGTCACCGTGGGCAATACCAGCTTCGTGCAGGGCATAAATCATGGCATTGAAAGAGGAGAGCAAAGCAGCGATAGCCGCTGGCTCATTAACTTTCTTTCTGACAAATTGATCGAGACTGTCTCCTTCTACCCATTCCATCTTTAGAATCGGATACCAGGCACCCTGCACTTTTATCCCCCGGGGCAGATAATCAAAGCCCACAGTGCAGGGGAGATCGTCGGACATGACGTACTTGCTTATGTGGAAATAGCGTGAATCTTGATCGGGGATATCCCTGAGGAAACAACGTACAGCCCAGTCATGATTCTGGCAGTGGATGCGATAAACGGAGGCGAAAGCTCCGGTAATTGCCCTGGGCAATCCCAATCTGTTGGTTTCCGGCATGCCCGATTTCAGCTCCGGATCGTCGAAGCTGAGGTGGGGCGTCTGAACGGCTTCGTTATAGTCTTGTGGGCTTGGCCAGCTCATAACGTCGCATCCAAGGAACTGTCCTCATTGTTCCCCGTCGGCAGTGGCAATAAGCTCCGGTTGCCTGGCGAGGCAGCCTGTCCTTTGATCCGACTCCTGGATGGAGCTGGATCTGGCTGTCAGCTCCGGATGGCGGCTGCCCTGTCTGCGGACAGAACAAGCCGGCTGCGGATTTCGCGGGCGCGCGTGTCCAGCTTGAGGGCCAGTGCCGCACGCTGGGTCGCTTTCAGCAAGCAGACATAACTTTCCAGGCAAGCGGCCACAGCGGGATGTTCCACGCCCAGGGCTCGCACTCTTACCTGGAGAGCTTGCTTGAGCAGGGGCTCAGCTTCGGCGTAGCGCTTTTGAGAAAGATACATGCTTGCAAGGCAAAGCGCTGTTGTTGCAACTTGTGGATGATCAAAGCCACCAACCTGCTTTCTGGAAGCAAGAGCCAGCAAGAAAAGCTCATCGGCTTCCAGAAAGCGCCCTTGAGCCTGGAAAAGCTCTGCCCTCTCGTGCCAGGCGGCAGCCGTCAGGGGCTCCGCCTGGAAAGTCTCTTTGAGATCTCCAAGAAGAAACTGCCTCAAGAGAATCTCAGTTTCGCTCTGACGTTCCTGGACAAAATACATTGCAATGAGCTGAGCAAGTTGCCTGTCGAGCCGGCTTCCCGCGTCGGCTGGCTCAGAGCCGATGAGTGTTGCTGCTTTCTGGCTCCAATTGAGAGCTTCGCCGTCCTTGCCCTGCTTGCGGTACAAGATCGCTCTTGCATATTCAGTGAGCGACAATTGAAAAGCTGCCGCCGCCCCGGCTTCTTGCAGGGCGGAAGAAACCCTTTCAAGGAATGATTCGGCTCTTTGTGCATCGCCTCTTTCGTTGGCGATATAAGCCAGCTGCTTCAGCGTCGCGGCTAACTGTCCTGCCGTCCTGCCGCCTTGCCCTTCAGCCAGGGTCAGACTGCGCTCACACAGAGATTCGGCATCGGAGAACTTGTTTTCCAAGATGAGGACAAAGGACAATCGCCTAAGAGCCTGAGCCAGGGCAAAAGTATCCGGCTCCTTTTGCTTGCTTCTTATGTCCAGGCAGCGCTTCAGGACGAGTGCTGCTTTGGCATAGATGCCGTCGCTCATGTAAAGCTCAGCTAGGCAATCAAGGATCGTACAGATGTCGCCATGATCTTTGCCGAGTTTTGCTTCAAGATCCGCCAGCTCACGTTCGCAAGCCATGATTTGGGCTTTCCGGTCATTTGGCATTGCTGTCTCCATCATGTCCTCCCGCCGCTTTCCCGCAAAAATTTGGTCATCGCTTCCACAATCACATCTTTGATTGGCAGCCGGTGGCGGCTGGCATAAGCTGCGCAATCTTCATATTCTGGCTGGGCATTTACCACGACGCCGTCGAGATCGCGGGCTACTTTAATGCGTACGCCTTGCCCGGTGGCTAACTGGACTTCCTGCCACTCGCGCTCAGCCACCAGTCTCTGACATGTAAACCAGCGACAGCCAATCGAACTTGTCTCGCGCAGAATCATTTCTTGAATTTTTACGCGCTCGCTCAAACGGCAGAGGACCGAAAGCACATGACCGGCCCGGCCCTTCTTCATCACTTCCGGTAGAACGGCTACATCGAGGGCGCCTGCCTCGAACAGTCGCTCGAGGACAAAGGACAGGGATTGAGGGGAGAAATCGTCGAGATTGGCTTCCACCTGGGCGATTGACTCGCAGGCAAAGCGTTTGGATGTATAGATGTCAGCGCTGTCTTCGGCTGCTTCCCCGAGGATTGCCCGGCAGACATTAGGTATCCGAGGACTATCTGTGCTGCCGGCTCCATAGCCTGTGGCATCGATGCGGCAAAAAGCCGGCTGCTTGCCAAACTGGCAGGCAATCTGGCAAAGGATGGCCGCCCCTGTCGGAGTCAAACATTCATAATCAACGTTGAGAGGCGAAGTAGGAGCTTTGGCTTGTGAAAGCAAATGGACAACTGCCGGAGCAGGGACGGGAAAGAGCCCGTGGGCCGTCTCGACGACTCCCTGCCCCAGCGGCAAAGCCGAAACGAAGCTCTTTTCGATTCCCATGAGATCATAAGCAATAGCAAAGCCGATTATGTCGACAAGTGCATCTGTGGCGCCTACTTCATGGAAGTGCACGGCTTCGGGTGAAACACCGTGAACGCTGGCTTCGGCTTGGGCCAGACGATGGAAAATTCCCCTGGCCAGCTCTCTGGCTAAAGGTGTAAGAGCAGATGTTTCGATTATTTCCAGGCAGTCGGACAGGCGGCGTGTTGCCTGTCCTCGAGTTGATTCCTTGCCTGCAGTTGCCGTTGAAGGGGAGCCTGTCAGCGGAGTCGCCTTGCTCTGGCTTGGGTGCTCCGGCTCAGGCTGTGCGGCAGATGGAGCGTGTGTCTTTGCATGGGTGTGAGGATGCAAATGAAGATGGGCGTGCGTATGGGAATGGGACTCTAACGGCTCGTCTTGAGCCGGATTGGGGCTCGGGCTCAGGCTCTCCGGATAATCATCGAGAGCGATCCCTGAGCTGTCGGTGGCGTCGACTTTTGTCGCGGCAATAGTGGCGCGTGTGACTTTGCGGATAGTTATTCGAAAGCTATCTGGCGGCAAAGCTATTTTTTGCACAGCGGAAAGCCAGGCCTGCCTGTCGAGCCCGGCATCGAGCAGGGCCCCGAGGAGCATGTCGCCGGCAGCGCCGAATTGGCAGTCGAAATATGCCACTTTCATCAATCGGCTCCCTTGCTGCTTAGCCGCGGCAGCACTAAATCCGGTATTATCGTATCGGACGTGACCACACACTTGTGCGTGGCAAAAGCCTCCAGGTGCGGGTATTTTCCGTTAGATACCTCGAGAGTCTTGGCGCCTGGTGTGAGAACCATCCTGAAGAGGCCACTGCCGCCGGTGGAAACTGTGCCGCCATCGTGGACGGTGTCGGGCTGTTGCTGCTTGTCAGCTCGGGGAACAGCTTTGACAAGCAGCCCTTTCAATCCTTTGCCGTCGCCGACTATCCTTCCGGAGACAGAAAAGCCCTTTTTTAGCTGCATAATGAAGTGCTTTGTCTCTTCACCGGATATGTTCTCGACAGAAGCCTGCGCCAGCTCGGAGCCAGCCGGCGGCACGAACTCCAGGGATTCGGAGGCAGTGCGCTCGTGTTTGATGGCAAATTCGCCTCGCCTGTTGGAGCGTCCCTTGAGTATGGCTCCGCTGTTCTTGTCTGTCAGGATTATCCTAACCCCGGACACGGGTTTGTTCTGTTGATCTGTCACTTTGCCCTTGAGAAAAAGCTCTTCGTCGGCAGATGCAGGGGCTGCCGTCAAAAGAGACAGGCTCATAAAATTTGCCGATAGAGCTTCTCTGAATCGCATTTTTCGGACTCTCCTTGCCACCCAAGAAATATACAACCAAAGTCAGATCGCAAGGCACCGCGCTCAGCCTTGATTCATATTATTTGGCGCAGTTCGTGCTTGACAACAGCGCAAGGCTCCTGGCAAGAATATCTCTGACAAAAACTTTCTGCCTGGCATCAGAGTGAGGATATTTTTGCAGCAGCCAGTAAATCAAGAGATGACATGACAGTTGTATGTACAGATTGAGGGCCGGTCCAGCGAGAATTTGCTTGAATTCAGTTTCCCGATTTGCCTGCTCCTCAGAGTTCTCAGTGAAAAGCCCCTGTTTGTAACCGGATAGTAACGCCGCCAGCAAGCTCTGGTCGAGGCAATCGGCCCTTGCGGCAGATTCAGGCGCAAATCCAGCCAACCAGTTGCCCTGAGCGTGAGGGCCTGGCAGTGAGCAGAACATGACGGCTGCGTATCCGAGGTCATACATGGGCGAGCCTGCCTGTAAATGATCGAAATCGAGAATTGCTTTCACGTCGGCTCCGAAGAACAAGACATTGCCTGGATGAAAGTCTCCGTGCACAACCGTGGTTAATAGGCATTGAGATGTCCCGGTCGAGCCGATGGAAATTTGCTTGTCGTTGACTGGCAGGCAGTGACCATCTCCTTGCCTCAAGCGAGCAATTTCGCCCAGCACATCTTTGAGATTTTCCATAAGGCGGGGGGCTGATTGGACGACAGAATTCAGCAGAGGGTCTCGCGCGAGACCTTGTTCGGACAGGGTCTCTCGCGCATGCTCAAGACTTGTTTCCAGCCAGACAGGTAGAAGGAGGCGCGTGCGGTCAGCTTCGGCGAGCAGCAAGGCTTTTTTATGTGGCACTGTCGTGAGCAAGGAGCGACCGGCAGCATGGAAGCGCGCCAGCGCGGCCCCGGCGGACAGGCAATGCTCTTTCTTCCAGCCAGGCTTGCTCCAGGCGAAGGCAGGGTCGGCTTCGATATAAGTACAGGCAGACCAGTGGGCTCCTAGCCCCTCCACATGAAAGCGTCCATCGGAGGACTCTATGAGCTGCGGTATCAAAAGACAGCCTCGCTTCTTCAGCCCTGTCATGATGGATTGCCTGAGAGACAATTGCTCGGAAGTGGTCTGAGTATGCCGCTTCAAGCACCATTTCTTCTCGAGTCCTTCTGCCTTTGAGCGCACAAGAAATACAAGGCTGAATTCATCTGACTGGAAAGGCTCTGCAGACAAGATGGAACCTGGAGAAAAACAAGCAGCAATCTCTTTGATTGCCGGGTCAAGAGCTTGCTGCGCGCTGGTGTGGCTGGACGGTCGGCTCAATTCCACAATGTTGTAATCGACTTCAAGAGAGCTCCAAGTCGGCCTGCTGTAACAGGCTTGTTCAAATAATAGTTCATGCGCAAATCAAGCGCTTTCAGAACGTCTTCCTCATCTTGAGAGACCGTGAGGACGACAATTGGAATCTCGTCCATGCGCGGATCTCCCTTTATCTCGGATAGGACCTCGTGCCCGGTCTTTTTCGGCATGTTCAAATCGAGAAGAATGACATCGGGGGGCTCGGTATTTTCGCCACCATGTTGCTTGAGGAAGGCCATGGCTTCCTCGCCGTCATTGACTATGCTCAGCTTGTATTCCAGGTCGGTATCCTTAAGTGCCTCCTCCGTCAGCCTGATATCGGCTGGGCTGTCTTCAACGAGCAAAATTTCCAGAGGCTTGTGCATGTGCTTTCCCTCAAACAGTTGAATCGACCGGCAAGGTGAAATTAAATGTGGCTCCCTGATCTGGCTGAGACACGACCCAGATCTCTCCGCCGTAGGACTGAACGATCTTCTTGCATATGGCCAGTCCGATGCCGGCCCCGGAATACCGGGATTTGCTGTTAAGGCGCGCAAACATGTCGAAAATCCTTTCTGCGTGCCTTTGATCGATGCCAATCCCATTATCTCGTATGGAAAAGAGCCACTGCCCGTCCTTCCTGAGTGCTGAAACATAAATTCGCGGATGATCCGCGCCGCAAAATTTTATGGCATTGGAAAGCAAGTTCTGCAATAGCTGCACCAGCTCGAAACGCTCGATGGGTACAGGCGGCAAACTGTCACACTCTACGGTGGCGCTGCTTTCATCGATGGCGGCTTTGAGGTTGGAGAGAACTTCTTTGAGCACGTCGCCTGCATCGACGGGAGGTGAGAGTCTCTGCCGTGTTTTTATGCGGCAATGTGCAAGAACGCCCTGGATAAGCTGAACCATTCGCTTGCTCCCGTCGGAAATGAAACCGAGAAACTCATTGCCATCGCTGTCCAGCTTCCCGGCATAGCGTCTCAACAAAAGATCGACATAGCCTTGAATGGCTCGCAGCGGCTCCTGCAGGTCGTGGGCAGCAATCTTGGCGAACTGTTGCAACTCTTGATTGGATCGCTCGAGCTCGGCGGTACGTGCAAGCACGCGTAGCTCCAGCTCGGCATTGAGGCTTTGCAGCTTTTCCTCCAGGGCTTTGCGCTCCGTGATGTCGTGAACAAAGGCGCAATAAGTGCGGTTGAGCCCGGACTCGACAGCAAAGACTGCCAGCTCCACGGGGAACTCGTGCCCGTCTTTATGACGGGCTGACATTTCCACGCGTTGATTGAGAATGGCGCCTGCCCCGCCGGACTTGACTCTTTCCAGACCCTGCCTGTGGGCTTGCCTTAAACGCTCCGGGACGATCGTCTCGGCCAGCGTTCTGCCGAGCACTTCCTGCCTCGACCAGCCGAAAGTGCTCTCAGCTTGCACGTTCCAGCCGCAGATCTCTCCTTGCTCGTCAATGGAGATGAAGGCGTCATAAGCATTGTCGACAATCAAGGCCGTTTTGCGTTCCGAGTCGCGCAATTGCGTTTCGATGCGCTTGCGCTCGATGGCATACTGCAGGCAGCGTATTACTGATTCGTCACTCGGGCGCCCTTTCACAAGATAATCCTGAGCCCCTTGCTTCAATGTGTTCAGAGCTACATTTTCATCATCGAGTCCTGTGAGAACAACAACTGGGATTGCTCCAGCATTTTCGTGCAGGCGCTCGAATGTAACTATGCCAGAACTATCCGGCAAGGAAAGGTCGAGCAAGACCACATCAGGGTGGCTCAGGCTAAGCCTTTTCAAGGCTTCGGACAGGGAAGCCGCCAGATCCACTATGAAACCTTCCCGGCTCAAGCTGGCTTTCAGAACCATTGCCTGAAGGGGGCTGTCTTCCACGAGCAAGACATTGAGGCGATTTCCATTTACAGCCATTTGGGCCCTCTCTTTCAGTTACAAAGGACTGATGCTCGGGGGCAAGAGAGTATCCTGTTAGAATCGGGGCTGCTGAGCCCTTGTAACTGCTTTTGACGATTCGTTTGATTCTTTGTCGATTTCATGTCCATAAAGATTGGTACGCTTATTCTGAAAAGCCGGGTTTACGTGCCGCCAATGGCCGGGGTCACCGATCTTGTTTTCCGCCGCATCGTGCGGCAGGTCGATCCGCACTGTCTTCTGTCCACTGAAATGGTTTCGAGCCGGTCAGCTATGGCTCGCCCTCAAGCCCGGATCATGGATCTTGCAGCCGACGAGCACCCTATCGGAATACAGATCTTCGGGCACGAGCCGGATATCATGGCCGAGGCTGCTTTGCTGGCTGAGAAGAAAGGCGCTGATTTCATTGACATCAATATGGGCTGCCCCGTTCCCAAGATCACCAAGGGTAAGGACGGATGTGCCCTCATGAAAGAGCCCGAACTGGCCAGGGAAATTATCACAACTTTGAAAAGTGCTGTTTTTATTCCTGTGACAGTAAAGTTCCGTCTTGGCTGGGACGATGACAGCCGCAATGCAGTGGAGTTTGCTCAAATGGCTGAGGAGGCCGGGGCCTCGGCTGTGACAGTGCACGGGCGCACGCGCCAGCAACTTTATTCTGGGAAGGCTGACTGGAGCTTCATCGGACTGGTAAAGAAATCTCTGTCCATTCCTGTGTTCGGCAATGGCGATGTTTTTGAGCCGCAGGACGCGGAGCGTTTGCTTGGTGTCAGCGGCTGCGACGGCGTGGCAGTGGCGCGGGGCACGCTCGGCAACCCCTGGCTGATTCCGCGTATCACCAGATATGTTGAGGAAGGTGTGCTCGATGATCCGCCCGATGATATAGAGCGGCTGATAGTCGCTTACCGGCACTGTCTGGGGCTGGTTGCTTACAAGGGACCGCGCGTGGGCATCAACGAATCGAGGCGCCATCTCACGCATTATACGAAAGGACTGCGCCACAGCGCGCCTTTCCGGTCACGCCTGACGCAAATAAAAGAAGCCGATGAAGCCCTTTCAATTCTTGTCGAGCTTTCAGAACGGCTCGGTGGTAAAGACGCCCGCCAACGCTTTTTAGTGGGCGTACAGAATGATTATCTCGAATATGGCAAACATCCAGGCGAATGGCACGGCAATAGTGAAGGCTGTGTCCAGCCCCCAGTTGATCTCGACTCCATCGCGCCAGTCGCAGAACCATAAAATGCCGTTGACGAACGGTGTCATGGTCCATCCCATGATGCCAGCCATGAAGGCAAATAAGAGCATTACTGCCCAGAAATCCATAAAAGCTCCGTTAAGCTGATCTCACCTGAATTTCAAGCAAAGTCTAGATCTGTGGTTGTCATTATGCAAGCGTAAAACACGCACCTGACAAGCCTTAGCTTAAAATTAATGGGGAAGTTACGAAAGTCCTTCAATAAATCAAATAATCCGAAGTGGAGATCATGATAGTTCCATCCCCTTCGGCAGCGACCATTTGCAGGGCTTGAATGACCGGATTGGTTGCCCGCGGTTGATCGCGCGTCTCATTCTTGATTTGCTTGGCGCGCTGGGCGACTTTGAGAACCAGCTCATATCGGTTTGGATATTTGTCGAGGAGCTGGTCGAGAATTCTGGTTGTGCTCATATAGAACTTTGCGTAAAAGTGGTATTGCGTATTCTGCACCTTTCAGCATACACGATATGCACCAGATTCTTCACCGCCTCTTCGATATTGTCATTTACAACTTCATAATCAAAGAGATGCTTTTCTTCCATCTCTTGCTCGGCTTTGCTCAAACGCAAAGCAATCTTCTCTTCAGATTCGGTGCCGCGCCCGATCAGGCGCTCTTTCAAAACAGCCAGACTTGGCGGCGACAAGAAAACAAGCACGGCTGACGGGAAGCGCCGGCGCACTTGTTTGGCGCCCTGGACCTCTATTTCCAGAAGCACGTCCAGCCCGGCGGACAGCTGGTTTAACACCCAGGATCTGGGCGTGCCATAAAACGAGCCGGCAAATTCAGCCCATTCCATGAGCTGATTGTCTTCACGCAAGTCATCGAATTTACTCTGGCTACAGAAGAAATAGTCCACGCCTTCTTGTTCGCCTTTGCGCCTTTCCCTGGTCGTGACCGAAACGGAGCGCACAAGAGCGGGGACCTGCCGGAGAAGTTCGCCGACCACCGTGCCCTTGCCAACTCCGGATGG
>JAHFBI010000388.1 GCA_023250095.1 Candidatus Melainabacteria bacterium | reverse complement strand
ACCTGGTTGGCGAGCCCCTGCCGATATGAGCCAATGTTGATATTTGGATCATTCTCTTGGCGCTATCATTAACCAATCCGGGAGGATTGAAGCTGCCAGAGGCGGGAAGCAATCGCTCATTTGAGAGATTTGAGAAAAAAGAAAAGAGTCGGCAAGAGCTTTTTCGTGGTGTCCCTGATTGTCGCCACAGGAAGCTTGGCGCAAGCATCCCCGGCAGAAGATAACATTCCGGCAACAGGGCTAAGTGGCTTGGCGCCTGCTCAGACAAGCCCCAGCGAATTCTCCCGGCGTCCGGGTGAGCCTGTATCCGTTTTGAGCACGGATGTCTTGCGCCGATATCTGGAAAGTCTCTCTCTCAGGCATCAGCTTCCGCCGCCGAACGAGCGAGCGATGACGCGCTTTGATCTCGGGCAATATTTTCTGCAGTTGATGCAGAGCCTGTCTCAGCTGCCTGGCGATCAGCTCACGAATCAAGACTATCAAGACATCGGCATCCTTACAGATGAATTCGAAGACACGCTGCAAGTAGTGAAAGGCAAGCTTGCTGTGCAGGTCTTTAGAAATCAAATACCTCCGCCCGGCAACGAGACACTAGCAGCCAGAGTCAACGAACACAGCTCGCGCCTCAATGTTCTGGAAAAATTGAAAATCAGCGGCGATTTTACTTTTGCCCCGCAAAATGATTTCGGCAAACAAGTGCGCGAGGGAATGGCAGCCAACCTCAGGGGGCGCCTCAATTTCCAGGCCAGAGTCTGCGAGTCCGCTGCCGACAGCCGCCTCGGAGATGGTTACGTGTTCGCCCGCCTGACGGCTGCCGCCGGGCGTTTCTTCCCGCGCAACAAATATTTGCTCAGCCCGGAAAATGACATTGTGGACGCAGTAGCCAGCCCTTTCAACTCGGGGATCAATGAAGTCCAGACTTCGAACTTGTTTATCAACAATAACAACAGCAATTCCGTGCGCCCGACAGTGAGCATGGAGCAAGTGTATTACAACCAGGATATCCGCATGGGGCATGCCTGGAAAGGCAATTACAAGATCGGCTTGCAGAACTTCGGCAATATGTTCGATTCGAACAATTTTGCCAATAATGAAGCCCTGCAATTCATGAATACTTCCTTCGTCAACAACATCTCCTGGCGCCCCAATTTCATCGGACCTTCTTCCGTCCTTGCCTTCGAGCGTTCGCTTCTCAAGGGCAAAGCTTTTTTGCGCGGCACAGGCGGTATCATCTCCCTGACCAACCGCGACTATTTTGGCGGTTGGGGCGGCAATTACGAGTTACAGCTCGGGCACAATTTCCGCCACAAAGAAGGCAATTTCCGGGCCGGTTTCTGGAACTTCAACTTCCGTGGCGGCAGCAAGCTGCCCTATGTCACTCCGGTCGACCTGTCAGGTTCGTCCGTTCTTTCCATCATACCGGGCGGCGTGACAGCAAACAGCAAGCCGACCGGCTTTTATTTGAATTTCGACCAGCGCATCTGGAAAAACATCGGACTATGGGGGCGTTATGCCCTCAACGACAAGCAGCTTGGAGAGGTGCTTTTAGGCGGACTCCTTTCTTCCAGACAATCCTGGTCGACGGGACTGGAAATTCCCGCCAGCCTTATCTTCAAGAAACGCACTGATGATGCTATCGGCATAGCTTACGGGCAAATATCTCCTTATTCTCGCGAAGCTGTCACCCCGGCCACCCCGGCCTTTGTCACCGTAGCCGGTATCGTGCCAGTGAATCTAGCGCAAGTGAATCGCAATCTTGCTCTCATTGACCCGGGAGCGCACCATCGCAATGAAAAAATTCTCGAGGCTTATTACCGCTATCAGCTCAACAAGAACATATCTGTCTCCCCCGACGTGCAATATTACTGGTCTCCGGGCGGCACCGGTCCCCAGCCAGGAATCTTTGTCCTGGGCAGTCGGCTGACTGTGAGTTTTTAACCGAGAAGTTTTCCAGCTCGTCAAGGTTTCTTATTTCGTAAACTCAAATAGGACCAGCTGCTCAAAGCCTGCTGGCGGCTCCAAAAGTATTACCTGGACGCCGTGAGAATACCTGCCGAGCGCGCCCAGTCTATTTCGGCTTTGAGCGCCTCAGAAAGCGGAGACGCCGGCTCAAATCCTGTTGCCGCCACAAGCGCCTCTACCGAGCAGGTGGTCGTTGTCGTCAGTTTGTCTATCTGCTCACAAGTAAGCGGTGAGCGCCGCCCGAGAAAAGCCTCGGCGATGGAAGCCCCTGCGCGCAGGAGCGCTTCCGGCAGGCTAGGCAATGGAGTCCTGCGCTGGAGGACTCCGGCAATCACATCGGACAGAGCGATGACAGAAGTTGCCTGCCGGTTGGACAAATTGAAAGTATGGCAACCCTCACCTACTTTCTCCAGGCAAGCAAGGACAGCAGCTGCCGCGTCGAGAGAAAAAATAAGGCTCTTGGTCGCCCGGTTGCCGCCGATATGGAAATAGCGCCCTGAGTCGATGCGAGCAATAAGTGAGATCATATTGCCCCGGTCACCGGGTCCAAACACAAGGGATGGGCGCAAGATAATCAGGCGCGGGCAGGGCGGATGGCTCTTGAGGTCCGCCTCCGAAGCAGCTTTGGAAAGCGCATATGCCCCCTGAGCTTTAAGAGGAGCAGTTTCAGCAATACTTTCCAACGGACCGGCTCCATAAACAGCCATACTGCTCAAGAAAACAAATGTACCGACCGATGAGTCCCGAGCCGCCTGAGCCAGGGAGGCAGTGGCCTGCCTGTTGAGAATTTCATAGAGCTCAGGTGAGCTTTGCGGTTTGTGAACCAGCCCGGCAGTATGGATGACACTCTCACAACCTGCAACCAGGCGCAAATAATCAGCTTCCCTGGCAAGGGCAAAATCCAGTTCGACAATCTCAATTGACGAGTTAGCGAGCAAGTCCGGGAAAAGCGTACCAATAGCGCAGCGCCGGCGCACTTGCAACCTCAGCTTCTCGCCTTTCCTTGCCAGGCGCTCTGCTATTGCTGAGCCGATGAGCCCATTACCTCCAGTGACGAGGATCATCTACTGCTGTGTCTGGCTCCAGTCGAAACAGGCTGCCGCAAAGCGCTGTCGCTGCCGGCTTTTTGCGCAGGGGCTCCTTGATGGCTGCGCGCAAAAACACCTGCCTCTTTTGCCGGCAGGCGCGAAAGCACCGTATACAGCACCACATAAATGGCGGCACGGGTCCAGATAGCCAGATAGACAAGGGCATTGAAAGGCGCCCAGTATCTTTGTGCCAGATGCTTGCGGTAAAAAACTTCCATGCCCTTGTGCAGGTTGATTGTCGCGCCGACAGGACGCAAGCGGCTGGCAGCTCCATGGTAATGGTAGAGACTGGCCGACGGGAGATAAGTAACTCTCCATCCTGCCTGTTTCAAGCGCCAGCACCAGTCGATGTCCTCACCGAACATGAAGATGTCTTCGTCAAGAAGCCCTATGTCATCTATGGCTTGCTTGCGCACGATCATGCAAGAGCCGGAAAGGGCATCGACATCCAGCTGGCTGTCCGGGTCGGCATAAGTAAGGTTGTATCTGGCGAAAAGCGGATGGCGAGGGAAAAGGCGACTCAGATAAGTAAGGCGGTAGAAAGCCGCCTCCGGCGACGGGAAAGAACGGCGGCAAGCCAACTGCAAGGTGCCGTCGGGGTTGAGAACTTTCGGCCCGGCAGCGCCTGCTTGCGGATTTGCTTCCATATACTCGATAAGCTTGGTTATGGCTCCCTCAACAACTACAGTGTCCGGGTTGAGAAGCAAGACAAAAGGAGCCGTTGCAAGAGGTATGACCTGATTGCAGGCTCTGGCAAAACCGACATTCTCCGAATTGGCAATCACACGCACAGATGGATAATCTTTTGCTAACATATCCAGCGAATAGTCACCGGATGCATTATCCACCACCCATATTTCAAAGTCGCAGCTGTGGCAATCGGCGCAAATAGAGTCCAGACAGCCAGCAAGAAGCTCTGGCGTCTTCCAGTTAACGATTACAATCGATACTCTTGATTTGTTCACCCCATGATTCAACCACGAACTTGCCTCTCGTCAACCCGCTTCAAGTTTAGATGAAACATAAGTTCCCTGTCTTCCTCACCTGTCAATGAAACCAGGAAGGAAATAGAGGCCCGGTTGCTCGGACAAGAAAGACAGAACAG
>JAHFBI010000088.1 GCA_023250095.1 Candidatus Melainabacteria bacterium | reverse complement strand
GCCATAAGGCATTGGCATTGTAATAGAGACTTGAGAAGCCAGTGGACACAGGGCGAATCTCGCTGAGAAAACCGACATTGAGCTTGTGAGCGCTGAAATACGTCTTGCTTACGTCACCCTGGACCGAAAGAGCATAATTAAAGCGCCTGGCCCGCGGAGCGGTCGAGACGAGAAGCGGATTGTCTCCGTTGAGCTGCGGAAAAGGATCGAATGTGTTCCGGCTCTTGATGAGCTGGCTATAAAAAGCATTGACCACATGCAGGTTTGCCTCGTCGAACCAGCGCTCGCCCTTGCGCCTGTAGCTGCATATGACCAGGTCTTCACGGTCGTGCTCGGAAAGCCTTACTCCGAAATGTCTGGATGTCCCTGATGTGGGCAATTGCATGAAACTTTCATTGATTGCCACAGTCAATTTGAATTTGTCTTTCTCGCTTGCCTGGAATTCGGCCTTGGTCAGGAAGTTGAGGTCGAGCCGTCCATTTCTGACAAAGTTCTTCACAGGGGGCTCCAGCCCAAGCCATGTGGTGGTAGCCGACCCGGAAGACTCGACGCGCAGGCGATGGAGGCTCTTGTTCGGATTACGGCTCAAAGCGCCGCTTGCGAAATAGTTCAAATTGCCTGCGATCGGACCGCCAAGTTGCCCGCCAAAAACCAGCTGCGGCTTTTCTTGAATCGGCAAGGATTTCATTTTTACAATCGCGCCCAGCGGTGCGCCGCCATCGGCAGCGCTGTAGCCGCCGACTTCCACATCAACCGACTGCAAAGCTCGGGGACTGGCGAATTGAGCTTGGCTGAGCGTCCCAGCCGGCTCAGGCAGCACGACGCCATCGAGATCATAGCTGACAGCATTGTGCTCGCCACGCACGATAATGTTGCCTACGCTGTCCGGCATGACTCCCGGAGCGCTTTTAATGACGTCGCGCAGGCTGTCGCCCGACTTGTATTCCTTGAGGAAGTTTTTGTCCAGTCTGGTTTCGTTGCCCAGACGCTCAGCATGGACAAGCTTCCGCTTGCCTGTGACTTTGACAATGTCGGCGGTCTCGACTTCCTCCATTGTCACCTTGAGCTTACTTTCTTGACCGGCTGACAGCGGTAATTTTTGCGAGTGTGAAAACAAGCCCTCCCGGGAGAAACGCAGGGTCCACTCGCCCTGTCCGAGTCCCTTGAAAGAGAACTTTCCATCTTCATCGCTCCGCGTGTCTATGCGCGCATCAGGCGCCGCAGTCGGTATGAGCAGCACACGCACTCCGGGAAGAGGGCTTTGAGTGAGCGAATCCAGTATCACTCCGCCAAGCGCTGCCGTACCCGAGGGAAATTCAGCCTTGCGCGATTTCTTCTCGGCAGCCGGGCTCAGCTGCCGCGGGAGCGACTTGTCTGCCGGCGGCGCAGACTCATTTGCCCTTGCCCTGTTCTTTTCAACCCCGGGCGCAGGCGGACAAGGAGCCGCCTGGCAGCAGGCAGGCATCCACGTAGCAATCACGGACGCGCCAATAAGAAGGAAAAGACTGACTTGAAGCCTGGTAAACATCCTGCCTCGTGGAGGCCATTTTTTCGCGCACCTGTATACACAAGGATTTTCACAGCTTAGAAACCGGTTTGCAAATGGAAATCATTTTCAATCAATATCATTTAAGCAACGTAGGTCACAGTCTGGTCATAGTCACCAGGCATACTCCTGACAATTAAACCTGAGCCCTGGGCTCGTTCCTCCCGAGAGCCGTTTACTAACAAGACAATGCCCAACCGTCCCGCAGCCTGTTGTGTCTTTTTATGCCTTTTGCAGATCTTCGTTTTGCCGGCACACGCTCAGCAGAGATCCCAGTCCTTGAGCGCCGTCGAGGCGATGGCCACAGTTTGCCCACAAGCTCCAAGGTCGCTGCCACCGGTTGCAACCCATCCATCGGCTCAGTCGATACATTTCTTGCCTGGACGACTTCCAGACCAAAGCAACTCATTTGAGAGTGCACTTTCCTTCTATAAAGAAGGAATCGAACAATTCAAGGCAACAAACTACCAGGCATGCGCCGAGCTTCTGGAAAAGGCCCTGGCAATCTCGCCGAGACCGGACTTCTATCAGGCACTGGGAATTACACTGGCAAAAAATAATGACCTGCCCGGCGCCGAAGGCGCCTTCAGAAAAGGGCTCGCCCTTGATCCCACCAACTGGTGTCTCTGGAGAAATCTCAGCCGCGTGCTTTACGGGCTCGGCAAAGACGAAGAAGCACAAATGGCAATGAACTATGCCATGCAGAATCACCAGGGCGAAGCCCCATCAGAAATTCTTACTAAATCCAGATCGAGCATCGCAACCAGAAAAACCCACGTTTTCCCTTCGGCAGCGTCGCCGGTTGCGGAGAGCGCCAGCGCCGGGGCACCCGGCTGGTCCAGCCCTGCTCCGGTCTCGAGCCCCTCCGCCGCCCAGGACACAAGCTGTGTTGCCCCTGTCGCCTCTGTGCCTGCCACTTCCTATGGTGCGATTTTTTCCTCCCCGGAAAGCACCGCCGGTAGTGCTTCCGTGGAAGGCTCGGCGCAGGACGCTTTCGATCGCCTGATTGCCGCCGAGCAAGCCTTCCAGGCAACCTCACTGCCTGCCAAAGACTTTCCCGGAACCGGGCAATATAAAGATTGGGCGGAGGCGAGCAAGCTTTACAATGCCGCCAATTCACTTCGCAAAGCCGGTCGATTCAAAGAGGCCATCGAAAGTTATGAACGAGCAATAAAAATCTATCCTTACGACTGCGATTTTTTTCACAACCTGGCTCTGGCGCTCAAGAAAAATGGGGATCTTGCCCAAGCTGAAAAGGCATACAAAAAGGCTCTTGCGCTCAGTCCAGATGACTGGGACACCTGGTATAACCTGGGCAGCGTGCTCTTTGAGCTTCACCGCTTCGAAGATGCCAGAAAAGCCTTCATGACTGCCAGCCGTTTGAATCCAGGGGCAGGCAGCCTCAACAGTATCGACTGGTACCTCAGCCAGATGGACGACCGGACACAAAGTGAAAGTATTGGAAATCCAAGAAAAGTCCCGATCGAAACAAGGGTCAACCCTTAGCGGAAGCTGTCTTCCGCTTAGAAAAGCAGTCCTTGCAAACACCAAAGATCTCCAGAATATGTGATTCGATCTCGAAGCCGTACTTGGCTCTGACAGCGTCCTCGATATCATGAACCAGGCAACTGTCCAGGTGCGTGCTGTTGCGGCAATTTTTGCAAACGAGATGGTGGTGGTGCTCACCCGGATTGACTACTTCGTAACGCCTCTCGCCATCGCCGAAATCCACTGCTTGCACCAGCCCGAGCGTGACCAGCGACTCAAGTGAACGGTAGACTGTGGTCAGACCGGGCGCCTTTTCTTCTTCGGCGCGCAAGCGCCCGTATATGTCCTGAGCGCTGCTCAGTTCATGTGATTGTCCGAGCAATTCCAAAACTTTCTGGCACCCTTTGGTCAGACCAGAACGTTTGCCGTCTTTTCTTGCCGTCTTTTCCAGAACCATGTTGCCGGGTTTGTTTCTCCTGGAATCAACCGGAGGGATCAATCAATCTGGAACTCAACTTTTACCCTGCGGCTCGAAGGGACCGGTTTTCCATCAAGCACTGCTGGACGGAACTTCCAGCGTTTGAGCGTTGATAGAGTTATATCATCAATTTCCTCAGATCCCGAAGAAGTCAGTAGCTTAACTTGAGTTTTGCCGTTGTCCCCAATGAGAAAACGCGCTATGCAGCAGGACTTGAAACAGTCCTCGTGCAGCTCCGGCGGAATCAGGGGCGAGGGACTGGTGATTATGGCCGCGTCCTGGAACTGGCACTCGGCTTCGACTCCAAGCGAAAACTCTTTGGACTGAGCTGTGTTGCCCGGGCAAAAAATCAGGCAAAACAAAGCAATTATTAAGCAAGCTTTAGCAAGAGACACGATGGAGCCCACAATGAAAACCATTATCGTTTTTATAATCGCAGTTTTCTCTTGCTTTTGTCAAGCTCTTCAGACCGACCGTAACAAGCCTTTCAGGCAGAGGAACTGCATGATAAACTTGAAAGCTGAAAGGGCGGTTGGCGCAACGGTAGCGCACTTGACTTACATTCAAGGGGCTATAGGTTCGAATCCTATACCGCCCAAAACTTTCCAGCAGCTGGAACCAGGCTTGCTATTTGTCGAAACCTACAGTGCACTCAGGCAGAGCCTTCCTGAGCGACTTCACACCTTGAACAGTGGCCGCTGTCTTATTCAGATTCAAGCTGTCCAGCGATTTCATTTTCTCAAGCTGCAGGAGCCCTTTGTCTGTGATATGCGTGTCGTACAGGTTAAGGCTGCACAATCCGGTCATGGAAGTAAGTGAGCCTAGATCAAGGTCGGTCACATTCGAGCCGCTCAGCTGCAACTCCTTCAGGTCAGTCAACTTCCCCAGTTGAGCGAAGCCGGCAGGCAATAATTTCACATTGTCCAGAGAAAGCTTCCTGAGAGCAGTCAAGCCGTGCAAAACCGACAGTTTGGCTCCTGTCACTTTCGTCCCGGTGAGAACCAGGCAGCTAAGCCCGCTCATGCTGGCAAGACTGTCCAGCCCTTTGTCGCTAATGCCCGTTCCTGCCAGGTTGAGCAACCTGATTGTGCTCTTGCCCTTCAAGGCGGACAAGCCGGAATCTGTAACTTTCGTTCCGCTCAAATCAACTCGCTCAAGCTTTGTGAATTTGCCCAGCCGGGCCAGCGTCGCATCGGTTATGCTGCTGCCGTCGGCGTCAATTTGCCAGGTGTCCGGTTGTCGATCTGCCAGAATGAACATGGCATCGTTATCTGTAATCTCCGGTCCTATCAGATTAGCTATATGGCTATGCTGTCCGTCTGCTCCTCGGCTGAGGCTGCTGACCCGGTTTTCGACTACATCACATTGATGCGATTTTCCGATTTGTTTGAGAAGTTGAGCGTAATTTTTTAGGCTCTCCACTGTGTCGGCATGATCAAAGCCTTTCACTTTCGCCGTGAATTCAGTCAACTTCTTAAATACCGGCTCGGCTTCAGTCAGCTTGTGCTGCGCATAGAAGACCGAAAGTTGCCCGTTGAGAGTATCGAAAATCCTCGTGTCATCGGCAGCGAACCTGGCAGTCTCCTTAAGCGCAGCGCCATAGCTGGCAGCAGCTTGATCGTATTTTTTGAGCCTCAACGCGCGGTTGCCGCTGTCCATCAGCTTCTGCCAGCTGTCAGCACCGGCGAAAGCCTTCTTGCCGCCTGCTCCAGCGGCAACCGCCGGTTGATTTCCAATACTGCAAGGAAGGGCACAGAAAAGCCCGACGCATGTCATGATGATCACTTTCTTGCCTGACATAATCTCCTCCTCGGCTGAATGATTCTACAGCGATACGGCAGGCTCTTGCCACCATGGACGGTTCGACATCCTCTTTGCTCCTGTAATCTGGACTCAGTTGCAAGACGCCGCCTGAGACCGGACTGTTTCTCTTGAATACCCTGTTTCCAAGGGATACCGGACATCTTCTCAAAAAAGCTGGAGAATTCGGACTTCCCGGAAGAGCCTTCTTTGGTATCCTCATTCGGGACGAAAAGATATCCATGACCAGCAAGTAGCATATGCTCGGAGTTGAAAGGCAATGATAAGGCAAAGAACAATTTTCATCTGGCGCTCAGCGACAGTTATAGCTCTGGCGCTCTCTTTGTGCTCCTTCACCGGCTGCCTCGCCCAGACAACCGAGTCACCGCCCCTGCGCCGGGAGGATGACACCAGGGCGCGAGCCGAAGAGCAACAGCGCCTCCGCCTTGAGGAGATAGAAAGGCTGAAAAAACTATACGGCGAGCACGGCGCGCAGCCAGCCCCTGCTAGCTCCATGAGTCGAGAAGACCGCCTTCTGGCGGATTCCAGACGCTGGAACATCCAGTACGTACCGCCGTCAGGACCAGGTTATTCTCCCGAGTCCCGCTCCAACTTCCTGCGCGTGATATCCGACAGGCAAAGACTGGAGCAGCAGCAGGCAATTGCCAAACAAGGCGATGCCTTGCGCAAGCGCAATGCTCCCATGTATCTCCAGGCGGCCGAGCGCGCCCACAGCATTACCGAGAAAGCTCATAACTACAGGCTGGCCGGTGACCTGTTAAAAGAGTTTCCTGATGCCGTACCGGGCAGGACAGCCGCCGGCATTTTCGCCACTGCAGCCAATCTTTATCGCGCCACGCCGTCGGCTCCGGGAGCTGACCACTACTTTTTCCTGGCCAGCCAATCCGACCGGACAAACGGCGACTGGCCCTTGCTGATGGCTCAACACAACTGGGAGCGCAATGTAGACATCTCGGAGAAGTTTCTCAAAGACTGCTTAAATTGCCCTGTCTGCTCGCCCGGCACAAAGGAAAAAGCGCGGCAATTGCTCTCACTTGTACCCTCTCTCAGGGCCCAACAGCAAGCACGGGCACAAGCCATGGCCGCCTCGGCGCAGAGGTCATTCGGCAACTATTCTTATGGTTTCGGCGGCTCCTCGAACTCATACATTGACGATGTATTCAAAGCCGGGGCCAGCTCCTACGGCTCAGAAGGCGAGGAAGCGCGCCGGCGGCTCGGCTGGGATTAGAGCTCTTTTCCCTGGCTTCAAGGAAAGACAGAACACGGCAAGAAGAAGAAGAAGAAGAAGAAGAAGAAGAAGACAGCAGCGTGACTGAGAACAAGCAAGCAGCCGCCTGCCCTCATGAGCAGCTGGAGCAGACGGCTGACCCTGTACCAGCCCTTCTTGTAAGGCGCAGTCCAGCCTTACTGCTCGAAGAGGTTGCCGATGCCGCTCACAAGCCCGCCGCTCTGCTCTGTGGAGGAGCCGCCTGCCCTGCGTCCATTTTCCAGAATGCGATTGGCCATTCTCGAGAAAGGAAGACTCTGCAGCCAGATAGTCCCTTTTCCTTTCAGTGTGGCCAGGAAGAGTCCTTCGCCGCCGAACATCATGGACTTCAGGTTACCGGCGCGCTCGATTGAATATTCAATACCAGGGGTAAACGCCACTATACAGCCGGTGTCGACACGTAACGTCTCACCTTTGAGCTCGCGCTGGATAATCGTGCCGCACGCGTGGACGAAGACCAGTCCATCGCCAGTTAGCCGCTGAAGAACAAACCCTTCGCCGCCGAAAAATCCGGCGCCAAGCTTTTGGGTGAAGGCGATACCGAGTTTGGTGCCAAAAGCGGCACACAAAAAACCATCGCGTTGACAGAGGATCTCGCCGCCCAGCGCGCCTAAATTGAGGGGAATAATCTTGCCTGGATAAGGCGCCGCAAACGCCACTTTCTGCTTGCCTGAGCCGCGGTTTGTGAAATGGGTGATCATGAGCGACTCGCCGGCAAGTATGCGCCGCCCGGCGCCGAACAGTTTACCGAGCATACCTTGATCGGTCTCTGTCCCATCACCCATCCTGGCTTCAAAAGCAATCCCCTGCTCCATGTAATTCATGGCGCCTGCCTCGGCAATGACCGTCTCCCCGGGGTCTAGCTCTACCTCGACGGACTGCAAGTCGTCGCCAAGAATCTTGTAATCGATTTCGTGTGATTTGATAGGGCTCACGGCTTTCATTCCTCGCTTGACAGGGAGTAGCTCATGTCTTTTCCAGGGTCGACAAGTTTATCATCCCCTTCCCTCAATTTGTCCTGCAAGGCAGGACCCTGCACAAACAGCAAGGCATATGAGCTGACTTTCCAGAACGCACCTTCGCTTTCGGGTATAAGTTGTCTGTTTCCGACCTCTACAAAAAGCCTGGTGGGCAACCCATGATCACGTTGACAATTAACTCCGTCCCGGTGCTCTTCATCAAAGCCTTCACTTCCCTCGACGTTGCCACAATCATGGATTTTGTTCGGAAGGCTGCTGAGGCGCATCCAGGCACGGGCAGCGACGTATTGTTCATCGATACGCCGATAACGCCAGCCACAGTAGAGGCAGTCACCAGATTGCAGTCCGAGAACTTCAGGGTGATCTTCAGAGACCACCACGGCATCGATGGAGAACCGCGCAACGACCGGGAAAAGCAGGTCGCGGCGGCGACGGCAAAGCTAAATAAATTGCTCGGTGACGATTGCCGAATTACAGTACGCCGGCTGCACCCTGCCTGCAGCACGCTCGTTGAGGCAGGAGAGTTTTCCACGGCTGCGGCAATTATCGCCGATCCTGACCCTGATGGGCTGACCGCAGCCATGAAAGCAGCAGGAATTTCCTATCCCGATCTCGATTGCGACGCGGTAAAGCTTGATGGGGAGCCGCAGTTCCAGGTGACAGGCTCACCGCTCAGTCAGCTACTTGCAAAGGGCATGGCAGTCATCCCGTCGTACGATCCCTTGAACCCCCGAGCGCGGCAAGAGGCTCATCAGAAGTTATTTTCAGACTGGGTGAAGGCGGTAGAAGGAGATGCTGCGGCGACGCAGCGGCTCTGGCAAGGCTGCCTTGACTATGATCAGGCAAAGGCAGTATCGCAGGCTCTGTCCAAAACGGCTACGGCCCTGACGCCCGGGGTGTTTATGGTGGATGTGACGAAAGAAAGCCTCTATGACCCCGGAACACTCAATGCTCTCCTGGAAGAAAGACCCAACTGCCGCATCACCATTTTGCGCAAGTCGCTTGGACCGATCGCGGCAGTGCACGGCATTCAGTACAGCCTCTCCGTGACGAGAAGATATCAAGACAGCGTGAATCTCTTCGACCTGGTGCCCACCGATGTAAGAACAGGACCGCAAGCCGGAGTAATTTCCAATGTCTCCTTTTTGCTGCACACATCCGAAGAGATCTTCAACCAGCACGTGCTGCCGGCCTTGCTCTCAAAAACACTCGACAGCTAACCCTTGCCTGGCGTGCCCCCCCGCGTCGCAGGGCTTTCAACAGCGCAGCGGACAGCTTTATCGAACTCAAGTGTGACTTTGCAATCATCACTCAAAACCAGCCGGGCATCGTAAGTCCCATTGCCGTCCTTCCTTTTGAAGCCCTTGATTATTTCGGTGCGACCCTTCTCGATCAATTCCTTCATCTGCTCGTCAGTTATGTCTTGCCGATATTGCTGCCGCCAAAGAAAGAAAGTGCAGCCTTCGCGCCAGCGGCTGCAGCCGGCACCCTTGGAATTCAGGCGTACGACTGCAAGCTTGCACCGGGGGCATATGCCCAGTCCCCCGCCTTCTTCGTTGTCGAATGCAAGCCGTACTTTGAACTCCTCGTTCAACACAAGGCGCGCATCATATTTTCCCGTACCGTCCTTCTTCTTGAATCCCTTGATCATGCTGGTGCGCCCGTGAGCAATCAGTTCTTCTATGTGGACATCTTTTAGCTCCTTGCCGTACTGTTCACGCCAGATGGAAAATGTGCAACCATCTTTCCATCGCGTGCAACCGGCGCCTTTAGGTGTAAAACGAACGAAGCCCTGAGGGCACTTCGGGCAGGGTCCAATATCGCCTTCTGCCGGAACACGCCTGACACCGCCGTCTGCTGTAACCGACGGCAGCAGATTGCGCACGAAATCAGCAATATCTGCTTCGAATTTAGCCAGAGCCAGCTTACCTTCCTGCATGTCGCAGAGACCTTGCTCCCATGAAGCTGTCAACTTCACGTCTTTCAGATCGCAGTGGACCTGTTCGATAAGGGCTTTGCCCTTCTCGGTAGGAATGAGCGTCTTCTTGTTGCGCTCGATGTAGCCTGTTTGTAAGAGGCGCTCGATGATCGCCGCCCGCGTGGCTGGCGTTCCGAGCCCGCGCTGCTTCATGTAGATGGACAGGTCCTCATCGTCGAGCTCTTGCCCGGCATTCTTCATCGCCGTCAACAAGGTCGCATCGTCATAGGGCTTGGGAGCGCTTGTCTTACGCTCTTTCAACTCGACCTTTCGTTTTGGCACGTGCTGCCCCTTGACCAGGGGCGGCAGCTGCTGAGACTCGTCCGAGGCATCCTTCTCTTTTTTCCTTTTCTCAGCCACCGGATTTACCCTTGGCTCGACGATGGTCCAACCAGGATCCTTAATCACGACGCCGCGCGCCCGAAATGAGTGCTCACCGATGCCGATGAAGGCGGTTGTTTCATCGGACACCTCAGGCGGCAGGAAGATGCTCAAGAAGCGCATGGCTACCAGGTTGTATATGTTTGTCTGTCTTTCCGGAAGACCCGGTGGCGGCACCTTGTGCGTCGGAATAATCGCATGATGATCCGTCAGCTTGTTGTCATCCATATAACTCTTGGTCAGGCGCCCGCGCAGCAAATCCGCCGTAACGCTTCCAGGTTTGATGGACTGAGCGGCCAGGGCAGTGACAACAGCCTGCTGGCAACTCGGCGCTTTCAGCGCGGCGGTTATCACTGCAGGCAAATCTTTGACCATGTCCGTGGAAATGTGGCGAGATTCCGTGCGCGGGTAAGTTATCAGTTTATGTTCTTCGTAAAGATTTTGAGCAATGTCCAGAGTTTCCTTAGCCGTATATCCGAAGCGCTTGTTCGCTTCCTTTTGCAGCGTGAGCAAGTCATACAGAGGTGGTGCTTTCACCTTCTTTTCGGTGGTTTTGACCGAGTCGACTACACCGCCGGATTTGCCGGTAAGGGAATCTACAATTGCCTGAGCAACGGGTTTGTCCGGCAGGCGGGTTTGCGGATCTTCGCCTGGCGTGACATAGCGTGCGACAAAACCCGGCTCGAAGACAACGGCGACCTCAAAAAAATTGGCTGCTTGAAAGCTGTCTATTGCCTTCTGGCGTTCCACAATCAAGGACAAAGTCGGCGTCTGGACCCGTCCGATTGTGCACAACTGCCGGTTCATCGCCGTGTATGCGCGGGTAAAGTTCAGCCCCACGAGCCAGTCTGCATGCGAGCGAGCAGAGGCCGCGGCAGCGAGATTGTCGAACTGGCTCGCTGGCCGGAGATTCTTGAGACCATCTTCAATGGCCTCGGCAGTCAAAGAGCTTATCCATAGCCGCTCAACCGGTCTTGTGCAGCCGGAAAGATTGTAAATAAGCCGAAAGATGTGCTCGCCCTCGCGCCCTGCATCACAGGCGCAGATGACAGACTCGCAGGCTGGATGGTGGAGAAGCTGCTTGATGACGTTGAACTGCTCCTCAGCCTTCTGCGCAATGCGGCACTTCCAATCGACAGGGATCATAGGCAGTTGCTCGAGGCGCCATGGGCTTCCCCAGTCCGAGTTCATATCCTCCGGCTCGGCAATTGTCACCAGATGCCCGAATGCATAAGTTACGGCATAGCCGTTTCCCTGAAAATAGCCTCTCTTCTTCTCGCCCGCGCCGACCACGGAGGCTATGTCCCTTGCGACTGAGGGTTTTTCAGCGAGAATCACTTTCATGTTTGGGCTGATTCCTGACCTCGTCAAAAGACGTCGATTTTAGCATTCAACCTTGTTGCTTGCCGAAGATCACTTTCAGTTAATTTGTATGGTTAAGCCAGTGTCCCCGGCAAACAGCCGGGTATATGAGCTAAGCGGAGGACTGTCGTGAGCGGCAACAAGCAGATAACTCTTTATAAGCAACCCCTGGCACCAAGAACATGGGTGGCACTGGTACTGTGGGCCTGGCTTGTTTTTTGCATACCAGCCTTGTTCATTACCTCGCTCATGGCACTGGCTCTGGGGATGGAGCCCTTTGAAGGAGTCTTGTATCTCTTGCTTTCGATAGCCCTTGCCTGGTCGTTCGCCAGCTTTCTGGTTTCTGTTCCTTTCGGACTCTTTGTCTGGCGCAATTACTCCCAGGAGAATCTTCGCAAACTTGATTATGCCGCCACAAGAGTAGTCAGACTCTGGAAACGCTTTCCCCTGCCCAGAGATCCCGTGTACTCCACCTTCTTGTCCACGCTGGCATTTGTGCGCTCCTGCCTCGGTCGCATGGACGAGTCTTGCAAGCTGTATTACGAGGCTCTTGCTGTCATGAGCAAACCGCGCTACAAGCGCATGGCATACCCGCATCTAGCCACTGTCCTGAATAATATCGCCGGCATTCATTCGCGCGAACACAACTTCGACGAAGCCAACCGCCTTCTCGACCAGTCCCTTGCTATCTGGGAGGCACAGAAAGGTAGAGAAAAAAACGGGGCGGCCATCCCGTATACAAACAAGGCACATATCCTCATCGAGCAAGGACAGCTTGATGAGGCAGAAAAACTTCTCTTGAAAGCCAGGTCTCTTTACGAGGATCCTGAGCAGCCAAGGCTCATCGTGCAGGATACGGTCAAGCAAGCACGGATAATCTGCCTGCTCGAACTTGTCGACCTCTCCTGCCGGAAAGGCAAGCCCGCAGAAGCGCGCTCTTATGTCGAAGAGGCTCTCGGCGTCATAGCCTCCGTCAGTGTGCCGCCTGGCCCGCAACTGTTGCGCTCCTTAAACTCCGCCTCCGCGTCATTGCTAGCTCTCGAGGAGGTGGATGTTTGCGCCAGACTGCTTGCCATGGCTTACGACATCGGTCGCTTGTTCCCAGACCATCCAGACGCCCAGCGGACTCTGGAAGTATTTGAGGGGCTTTTGACAAAAACGTCCCGCCAGTCTGAGATCTCCGATATGAAGAGGTGGTTGCTTCCGGTCTGACTCAAATTACAAGCTTGCACTATTGCTCAGACAAGATGGCAGGGCGCTGCCAGTCATAAGCAGACAGGAGGAAAAGATTCCATGCCGATAGTCTTTGTCCACGGAGTGAATGTTCGCCAGGATGAAACATACAAGAAAGAGTTGCTGCAGAGGGACAATCTGTTCTTGAACGTATTTTATCCGCTTTCGGGTTTGAGTTGCCCTGAAAACGCCGTTATTAACGCCTACTGGGGCGATCTCGCTCCGGTGCACACTCCTGGCAATCCATTCCTGCCCGGCAGCCATGGCGCAAGAAGGCAACGAAAGCAACCCGAGTCCGATGATCTCCTGAATGGACAGATTGAAGACAAGCCGCAGTCGGCGCTGGAGATGGCCCGCTCCGGTCCAATTATCGATGTGCTGGACCTGTTGCTGTCCTTTGCCGCCGACGAGAAATCGGGAGAACTCTCCGATGAAGAGCAAGCACAGCTAGTATCGCGGCTGGCGTACAAAGCCGTGCGCCTGGCCCAGCGCTTCAAGAGCCTTGACGAACAGAGACACTGGCTCAAGGGCATGGACAGCGACGAGGAACTTCTCTTCCGTCTTGCCGACGAGCTAGCAGAGGATTCCTCCTCAGGCAAGGGACCAGATCTGTTGCTCAGCCATTCCAGAGAAAGACTCCATCATGTAGGAGACTGGTTGAAAGACAAACTGCACTCAGCCAACAAGAGGCTGCTGAAACCGCACACAGTCGCCGCAAACGCTGCCGCCGCCGGATTGGCCAGGGTACGTGCTCGCGCACGGCAAGCGCGCACGCATCTGGCTGCCAATGCCCTGGTCCTACCAGCGCGCCGTCTTTTCCACAGCCGCCTTTCCAATTTTGTAGGCGACTCATTTTATTACTTCGGCAAGCGAGGCACCAGGCAGGAGCCTGGTCCAGTGCCCGAGCGCGTCATGTCGGTATTGCGCCAGGCTGCCGCCCTGGTCGATAAAGCCAGAGATCCGTTCCTGATTGTCGTCGCACACAGCATGGGTGGCATCATTCTCTTTGACCTGGTCACTTATTTCGATACAGGTGTAAACATAGACTTCCTTGTTACAGTCGGCTCTCAATTTCCCCTCTTTGCCGATCTCAATATGTTTCACGGTTTGAACACTCAACACCTGCCTCATCCCAAACCAGCCTGCGTCAAACACTGGATAAATATCCTCGACCCGAATGACTTTCTCGGCTTTGCCGCCGGAGAGCTTTTCGACGATATCGAAGACGTCGAATATGCCAGCGGGCGCTTGGGTGCTGCCACGCACGCCGACTATTTCAAATTTGCTTCTTTCTATGAATGTCTGGCGAACGCTCTCAAAAAGCGCATTGCCGCACCTGTCTGAAAGACACGGAACATCGCTTCGATCTGTGCGTCTTTTAGAGCGTATATTTTTTGCAGGAAAGCTAATGCACTCATTCGCGCGCGCGGGCAGCATTGCACTGCTCCTCTTCTTGATTCTTGACACTTACAGCGCTTCTCTACCGCCTTGCTTTGCTCAAGAATCGCGGCTCAGTCGCGCAGCCGGCTTACTGCAGCGCTTTGCGGCATACATGAATGCCTGCGAACCAGCCCAGTATGTGCACGGGGGGACTGCCACCCCCTCAGCGCTCATGACTCCTGCATACATTACTGGCTCCCCTGGATCTTATGCTCCTCAGGCAGCACCTGGGCAAATGTGGGACAAGCCGGTCACAACTGTCAGGTTACCTGCGCCATCTTCTGACCACAACAGGCAGGAACACCTGCTCACGACTCTGGAACTTGGCAAGTTGACGCGTTATGACATAGCCATTCTCATCGACTGCTCCGGCTCCATGCTCACTCGTGATTGCCGCTTGCGATCAAACTCGAGCCTTATGCCCTTTGGCTGGCCGCAAGAAATATCTCGCTTCGACTGGTGCCGGGATGAGACCGTCAGTCTGGCTCAACAGACCTCCGGACTTCTCAGGCAGGGCATCACACTTGTCCCCTTTTCTGCACGGACAAGGCGCTATACCGGAGCCGGACCGGAAGACATAGAAAGGATCTTCCGCTCCAGCATCCCCTGGGGAGCGACCAACCTGGCAGAGGCGCTCAAGGGCGAGCTTGACAGATATTTTCAGGACAAAGACTCAGGCGTTTCCCGCGCCCCGCTCATGATTGCCGTAATCACCGATGGTCTGCCATCCAACCGGCGTGCAGTCGCCAACCTGATCAAAGAAGCAGCCAGTCGAATAAACAGTCCTGACGATATCCACATTACTTTCTTGCAAGTCGGACAGGACTGCACCGGCACCAACTTTCTGCGCGAAATGGACGACAGGCTGGTCGCCCAGGGGGCCAGATGGGACATCGTCAGCACATGGCTTGCAGGAGAGCTCAACGCCATCGGTCTGCCGCGGGCGCTTGTGCAGTCAGTGTCTTACCGGCAGCAGTAAGACACTGTGTCAGGACGAAAAGGTCACAAAGAAAGAGTCAGCAAGAAGCTCGAGCCCAGACGATGGCAATACAGCTTCCGGAGAACCTAGGCAGCCTTTTTAACTGGTGGCTCAGCCGAGCGAATCATGGCAATAATTGCGGCAGCCTTGGACCGGGCAATGTCGGAGGCCAGGACATCAGACATGCGCAGAATGGTCAGTCCACGATAATAGCCGTCCTGACCTGGTAGCTGGAGCAAAGAGCGCATGCGATCCCACGAAGCACCATCGGCAACAGTGCCACTGAGAGCGTTTTCTCCCTTGATGGTGACTCCCTGCCTTTGCGCTTCCTGCCCTACCCAGGTAGCCAGAGTATGAGGCAGTGATTTGGCAGCAGGCCCATCCTGCCCGTCAGCCATCTCAAGGGCGGTGAAATGGGGGACAACGCCAGCAGGTTGCAGTTCTTTAAATAAAGAAAGGAGCGGTCGATAACCGCGTCCATCTCGATCGGCATCCCAGTCGCCGGCACTGGTGCGGATCAAGCCGGCCGTAATCTCAGCCATGCGATCCCCGAGCACAACACGACCGTTGGCGTCGAGACTACCGACTCGCCAGTGCACTCCCGGAATTTTCGCCCCAAGGTCGATGCCAGCAAAAGGAGCACCTGCCTTGTGGAAAATTCCATCAGCTGCCAGGAGCATTGTGCGACCATGTCCTATGAGCGAGTCGCTGTACCAGTCGATGAAGTCCCTGCCGTATTGCGTGTTGAAATGATCTCCGCGCCCGAAAAAGGCGTTGGCATCAGCTGGCGGCTCTATATCTACCGGCTTATCGGCAGGCAGTTTCCAGGCACTGCCTATGGCCACTTCGCTGCCATATTTCTTCAACGCAAACTCACGGAAAGATTGGCGCGCCAGCTCCGAATAAGCTTGCAGAGCCCCCCTGGTCGGATAGCCTGTGCCTAAGTCGTGAGAATTGTAAGAGGGATAACGCAATTCACCGGCAGGTCCGAGGCTTATATTGATCTCGGCAATATTTGGTGCTCTCTGGGCAAAATGCTCCTGGAAGCTGCTCATAACTTGCTTATATTCCGGCAGGGCCAGCTTCGTTGCCCAGGCAGAAACGTATTCTGAGCTGGCATTACCTTGCTCGCTAACATATTTGACTGCTTTGCCATCGCCGGAAGGAACTTGCGCTGCCAGCTTTCCCCAGAGCCAGCCTGGCAAGGGGACATTGACATTGTCGCCTATGTTGCCGCCGGCCTGGTGGAAGG
>JAHFBI010000087.1 GCA_023250095.1 Candidatus Melainabacteria bacterium | reverse complement strand
CTGCTCAATACATACTGGCGACCATGTACCATCAGGGTGAAGGCATGCTCCAGAGCCATGAAAAGGCTGCCCACTGGTACGGGCGGGCAGCCGAGCAGGGGCACATGAAAGCCCAGTACAATCTTGCTTTGCTGTATAAGAGCGGAGAAGGGGTGACGCGCAATCCTGTTGCGGCTGTGCGTTGGTTCGGGCGGGCTGCCGATCAGGGTTACCCGAAGGCGCTTTATAATCTAGCTCAGATGCTTCAACAAGGCGATGGTGTGCCGCAAGACTTCTTACTGGCTGCCGAATGCTATCGCAAGGCCGGTGAGCTGGGGCACGTCACATCTCAGTTCACGCTGGCGACCATGTATGAACGTGGGGAAGGTGTGCCCCGCAGCTCTGAGGAAGCTGCCAAATGGTATGCTAGAGCAGCCAAGCAAGGGCATACTAAAGCCCTGCAGAACCTTTCTCTTTTGCATGAATAGGTCCGTTGTGCCGTGAGGAAGCAGACTGTGTATACCACTGAATTGCCGGGGTCCAAGAACCGGCTCAGTTTCAGTATGTTCGATACGGCTATTGGTCGCTGCGCGCTAGCCTGGACCGATGAGGGCATTGCTGCCCTGCAACTGCCTGAGATTACGCCGGCACACACAGCCAGAGCGGTTTGCCAGCGCATAGGGGATATGGAGGCAAAGGAGACTGCCCAAGAGCCTGCCTGGGTGCTTGCGGTCATCAAGGACTTGCAGAGGCATCTTTCAGGAGAAAACCGGGATTTCAGCGATATTCCTCTTGATTTAAAAGGGGTGACTCCTTTCCAGCGGAGGGTTTATGAGGCTGCTCGAGGGATCAAGCCAGGAGAGACCAGGTCTTACGGGCAGCTGGCTCGGGAGGTTGGTTCGCCCGGGGCGGCGCGGGCGGTGGGGAGGGCTCTGGGCGCTAACCCGGTAGCCCTCATAGTCCCCTGCCATCGCGTTCTCGGCAGCAACGGACAGCCTACAGGTTTCTCTGCTTACGGCGGCTGCCAGGTGAAGCTGCGCCTGCTTTCTCTGGAAGGAAGCCGGTCCATCCGGACAAAGGGATGCCGGTCAGCTTTCCTCGATGGGGCAGGCGCCGGACAAGGCTCGCCCGGCTTGCGTTTCCATCCCGGCAAAGCTGCCAACTGCAGCTTCGACAGCGCTCTGGCTGTCGAGACACTTTGTCGGTCCGATAGCCATCTGGCAAGATTGATCGAGCAAGTGGGACCGTTTGCTCTGGAACTCGATGAGATGCTCAGCCCTTTTGAAGCGCTGGCAGAGTCTATTGTCTACCAGCAACTCACTGCCAAGGCTGCCTCGACGATTTTTGGCCGGGTGAAAGCCATCTGGGGCGGCAGGGCTCTGGCTAAGCCGGAGCAAATCCTCGAGACTGGGCCTGCGGCTTTGGCGGCAGCCGGGCTCTCGCGCTCGAAGGCAGCCGCGCTCAGGGACCTCAGCCTCAAGCAGATCGAAGGGGCCATCCCTACACTTGCGGAAATGCAAGTGCTGAACGATGAGGAGATAATCGAACGCCTGACTGCCGTACGCGGGGTCGGTCGCTGGACAGCAGAGATGTTCCTCATCTTCCGGCTGGGGCGTCCGGATGTTCTGCCTCTGGGAGATCTTGGTGTAAGAAAGGGATTCGCCAGGACTTTCGGCAAGAAGCAACTGCCCACTCCCAGGCAGCTTGAATTACGGGGGCGACGGTGGCAGCCTTTCCGGACCGTGGCTTCCTGGTATCTCTGGAGAGCGCTGGACCTGCCTTGAGCCCCGTGCAAGCAGCTTGCGCCTGCGCGAGATTTTCTACCTTGAAATAGTTGCAAGGACCAGTCCATAGGGAAAATCGGCCTGCTTCCTGGCACGGGTCGCAATGGTGCGCTGAGCAATTGCTGCAGGATCTACTCCTTTCGGTCAGCTCACTCGGACGGGGGATGCATATTTCATGCAGTGTCACTCTGCAAAATCACGCCGGACTCACTCTGCCCGGTGACGCTAAATGAGCTTGCCGCTTCGATACTGGATAGAGATGGCGGCTGGTTCGACGTCCAAGCGGAGGGTTTTATGAATATTCAGAAGGTGTTGATGGTTGATGATGATGCGCACATTCGCCGCATCGGCGAGTTGAGCCTGACGAAAGTCGGGCGCTGGCACGTCAGCCTGGCCGCCAATGGTGCAGAGGCTCTGGAAATGGTGGATACTCAAAGACCGGATGTCATCTTACTGGACGTCATGATGCCAGGTATGGATGGTCCAATGACTTTGACCCGCTTGAGAGAAAGTCGCATAACGGCTGATGTGCCCGTCATATTCATGACCGCCAAAGTGCAGACTCAGGAAGTGGAAAATTATCTCAAGCTCGGAGCCGCCGGTGTGATCACCAAGCCATTTGATCCCATGCGGTTGCCCCAGGAAATCTGCCAGCTTCTCTCGGCTTTCGTTAAGAGGGAGCCGGCTGTAGCCTAAAAGTTTTAAACCAAGGGCAAACCAGTAATGCCAGTGCGGCAATGGGGGGAACATGAGCACTGATGTTTTTGGAAAGACAGTCTTGCTTATTGACGATGATCAGCGCTTCCGTATGCTGATTTCAACGGCTCTCGAGCAAAAAGGTTATCGGGTAATCAAAGCTGCCAGCGGGCGGGAAGGCGCTCTGGAAGTAAAGTCCACCATACCCGACCTTGTGATTATCGACGGACAGCTTCCTGATATGCAGGGGCAGGACTGGATAACGAGCCTCAGACGCTTTGTGATCAAGACCCCCGTGCTTTTTGTTTCCGGGTATTGTCGCGACACTGTATCATACTGCCATCTGACAAAGGATCTTGGCGTTGCTGCCGTGCTTCACAAGCCTGTATTGCCGGCTGTGCTTTGTGATGAGGTGGACAGAGTGCTGGGCGTCTTGCGGGAGGAATCCCAGCTCGGCGCCGATAGTCTTTTTTTCGACGATGATATGGAGGCGCTTTCGCTGGAGTATGCCAGCGAATTGCCGGTGAAGGTCCGTGAAATAGGGGCTGTAGTGTCGGAGTTGCGCCATCGTCCCAATGACCAGGCACTGCTTGGCGCCGGTAAAATATGCGCGCACAAGATACACGGCACTGCAGGTATCTATGGTTTCCCGAAACTGGGGGCGCAGGCAGGAGTTATCGAAGACTGTCTTGGCAGGCTGACGCCAGGCGAAATTCTTGAGTGCGGTCCGCTCTGGAGAGAGCTCGAGCAGGCTTTGTCCCTTGCGGAAATATATGCCGACCAGGCTGCCGTCGATGGGCAGGACAGAGTCGGTAGCGATGGGCAGGCGCAGGAGGTCGGGCATACGCATGTTCTTCCTTCCGGCAGGACAGGGCGCCCGACTGTGCTTATTGTCGATGATGATGCTGATTTCACCAGAAAAGTCTCTGTGGTGCTCGGCTATGAAGGTATGGTCGTGCACGCTTTCACCGAATCACACTTCATACTCGAAGTGCTGGATCGTCTTGAGCCGGAGCTTCTATTGCTTGATGCAAATATGCCAGACACCGATGGATTCGAACTCTGTCGCAAAATTCGCCAGAGCGGGCGCTGGTACAGCCTGCCGATTGTTTTTGTCACTGCCCGTGTCGGCTGGGAGGACCGGGTCAAGGCTTTTGAGTCCGGCGCCGATGACTATATTGCCAAGCCAGTGATCAATGAAGAATTGATTGCCAGAGTAAAGACGCGCATCGAGAGGGCTCGTCTGCTTCAAGATCTTGCTGAACGCGATCAACTGAACAATCTTCTTTTTAAATGCTTGCTCGTGAAGACGGCGCAGCCGATCGAGAGCGAATGGGTGGTGACAAGGATAGCTTAATAATGGCTTCGGCCAGTATCCAATGCCCCTGCCATTTCTCTGTGCCTGAGCATTGATTGAAAAATTGTGGCGATGCCAACTCTATGGTGCGGCATCTCCCGGCTGGCGACAGCAGCATCACTAGAAAGTGTGATGCTGGATGAGTTGTATCACCTGTTCGGTTACGTTGTTTGCGCGATTACACTTTGTAGCATTTGCAAGACAATGGAGATGGTCGGCGGCTGAGTCAGGGGAGCCCACTTATGGAGTGCAAAGACCGTGGGGACACTGATTGCCAGATGCCGGACAGCCGTGTCCAGGAGATATTGGAGGCAGGCAGGAAGGAAGTCTTTCTGAGGGCGGGGCACGTGTGCGCCATCTTTCTGGTGGCCGAGTGGCTGGCTGGGATTGCCGTTGCTTTGTGGGTTTGTCTGCCAGGCAAGTATGCCTCCGACGCGGCGGCATACTTGCCTGTCTGGGCGGCGTTTGTCTGGGGCGGTGCTCTGGGCGGCATTGCTGTTGTTCTTGCTGGTACCTGTGCCGGCTGGACCTGGTCCAGGCATGCAATGGCTCTGAGCCAGATTCTCATGTCGGCGCTGTTTATCTATGTTAGCCAGGGCAAGGTCGACAGTCAGCTCTTACTGTTTGTATCGCTGCCACTTCTGGCTCTTTATCGAGACTGGCGCGTACTCGTCAGTGCTACTCTAGCGGCTGCTCTCACTTGTGTCGGACTCCTTGCTATCCATTGCTCTGCCGCCGGACTCCTTGCTGTCCATTTTACTTACGCCGGCTTTGCTGTTGGTAGTCACTGGACATGGCTTGAGTTAACCGCAGGGCTGTGCCTTGAAGACATTTTTCTCATCATTGTCTTGAGACAGAGCCTCAATGAAATGCGCGCTGCGGCCATCCGGCAGGCACGCAATGAGCATTTGCAGTCCCTGGTTGCAGAGGCGGAGTCCAGGCTAACCGAGTACTGTGACATAAACGCCAGGAGAGCTTCAGAGGCGGCTCTCCAGCTAGCGGCAATTGTGCAGTCTACCGATGATGCCATTGTCGGTAAGTCCCTGAGCGGGACAATCACCAGTTGGAACAAGGGTGCCGAGAAACTTTACGGTTATTCAGCCGCCGAAGTAATCGGCAAGAATATTTCCATTCTTGTGCCTGCTAAGAGAACTGGAGAGCTGAAAAGGACGGCTGGCAAGCTTTTGATTGGCGAGCGCATCGAGACGTACGAGAGTGTGCGGCGGTGTAAAGACGGGCAGCTCGTGCAGGTTTCCTTGACTGAGTCCACCGTTTACGACGCAGATGGAAACATGTCCGGAATGTCCTCCATTGCTCGCGATATAACCCAGCGCAAAAAATCCGAGCAGCGAGAGCAACTGCAACACAGGGTGACCAGAATTCTTGCCGATGCCAAGACACTGACTGCCGCCACAAGGGATATTCTTAGCTGTCTTTGTGCCTATACGGGCTGGGAAGTCGCCGAAATCTGGCACGTGGACAGGGAACTAGCCGTACTCCGTCGTCTGGATTCGCACGATGCCAAAGCCGGGGTGTTCCGAGCTTTTGCCGCGGCCGGAGAAAAGTTGTCTTTGCGGCAGGGTGAAGGGTTGCTTGGCATAGTCTGGCAAAGTCGGTCGCCTATTTGGCTGCCGGATATAAGAGAGGACAATGATTTCCCGCGGCGGGATGTGGCAAGGCTGTGCGGGCTCGTCAGCGCTGTCGCCTGCCCGATGATTGTCGGCAGCGAAGTCATGGGGGTGTTGGGTTTCTTCAGCCGGGGAGAGCGAAAGCTCGACGATGGACTTGAGGAGATTGTCGAATCCATCGGCAAGCAGGTTGCCCAGTTTATCGAGTGCAAATTGTCAGAGGAATTGCGCTGTGAGGGCGAGGCTCGTACGCGGGCAATTGTGGAGAATGCTGCAGACGGAATCATTACGTTCGACGAATCCGGCATTATACAATCCGTGAACGGGGCAGCCTGGAGAATCTTTGATTGTCCGGAGCAAGAACTGGCAGGCGATAATGTTGGGTCGCGGATACATTTATTGGGCGATGGGAAAATCTTATGTGACGCGGTAAGCGGGATCAAGGCGGACAGACAGCTTTTGAATCAGCACCAGGAGGGAGTCGGTGTCCGCAAAGATGGCAGCAAGTTCCCTGTGGATTTTGTCTGCAGTGAAATCACGCTCAACGAAAGCAAGATATACACGGCAATAGTGCGCGATATCACCGAGCGCAAGGAAGTCGAGCGTCATGTCAGCGAATTCTATTCTATCGTTTCACACGAATTGAGGTCACCTTTGACTTCAATTCTGGGTGCTATGGGGCTGATGGAAGGAGGGATGGTTGGTGAGATACCCGCCGAAGCCGTCGAGCTGATTTCTATTGCCAAAAGCAACTGCGAGCGGCTGATTCGGCTTGTAAACGACATTCTGGATATACGTAAGATTGAGGCAGGGAAGCTGGAGCTCCGCTGGCAGGTTGTGCGGGCACAGGAACTGGTCGATGCTACTGTCGATGGACTGAAAGGCATGGCAGAGCTGGCTGGCGTTAAGCTGTTGTCGGACAAAACTTGCGATTATCTTGTAAATTGCGATCGCGACCGGATGATTCAGGTTCTAACTAATCTGGTCTCGAACGCTATCAAATTTTCGCCCTCTGGCAGGCAAATAAAGATGATAGTGGAGGCGATGACTTCAGATCGCCTGCGCTTTTGCATAATCGATGAGGGACCGGGCATCAGGGAGGATCAACTAAAGAGGTTGTTTGGCAAATTCCAGCAACTGGACTCCTCTGATTCGCGCCAGATGGGTGGGACCGGGCTGGGGCTGGCGATCTGCAAAGCGATTGTTCGTCAGCACGGAGGCGAGATTGGTGTCGATACCCAAGTCGGTCTTGGGTCGACTTTCTGGTTCGATCTGCCCTGGAAGGACTCATATGCTGGCGAAGAACCCCTGTCTAACCCGCCTAGTCCACCAGAGCTGACGGTTCTGCTTGTGGATGATGACACCCAGACGGCAAAAGTGTTCTTGAGGCTGCTGGAAAGCCGGGGCTATCGCACCTTCTGGGTAGCGTCCGTAGCCGAGGCGGAAGCCTGGTTGTCGCAAGAACTTCCTGATGTAATCTTGCTTGAGGTCGGTCTCCCGGACGGGAATGGGCTGGATTTTCTGAAGGAGCTGAGCTTGAGACCGCGCTTTCAGGACATTCCTGCCGTCATTGTGACAGGGCGAGAGAGGGAAGTGGATGCTTGCGGATTGCCAGCTGTGATTGATTGGCTGGACAAACCGGCCGATGAAGAACGGATATTGCAGGCGTTGAATCGCGCTTGCCAGCGCCATCCTGTTCAGTATGTGCTTGTGGTTGATGATGATCCCTCCGTTCGGACGGTTATTGCCGCACAGCTCCAGTCCCTGCATGTAAAATGTGTCCAGGCTTGTGACGGAGCGGAAGCCATTAACAAAGTGCGGTCTTTCAATCCGGATTTGATTGTGCTTGACGTTGGAGTGCCAAGACCTGACGGCTTTGAGGTTGTCGACATTCTTAAGTCCGGCAAACATGCGACTGTACCGCTCATTGTCTATACAGGGCAGGATCTCAGCGGGAAGGAGAGAGCTTCGCTCAGGTTGGGCGTCACCCGCCATTTGACAAAGTCCAGGACAACCTCCGACCAGCTCCTTGCAGCGGTCAAAGAACTCCTTTCCACCACGAAGGGCAAGGACACTTTTCCGTTATTAGGCAAAGGCGTGGAGCTTCAACGTGCAGAGCCACTTGAACCTTCGCCTGCTGCTCCCCGGCGTCTGACTGAGCCGGTTGAGAAGTAGCCGACAGTTGTAATTGGTGTAAGCTTTTCTTTATCAGGCTAACTGGTGTTGCCGCTCAAACTGTATGCCTGCCCAAACAGTAATTCTTTTTGCCCAGGGAAGGAAGATCGATGGAAGTAAGCCCCTTCTTAACGGTGGTTATTGTTTTTGCCATTGTTTTCATAACTCCGGTTGTCCTGTTACGCCCACTGATAATGTCCATTGCAGACCGGATAGCTGGGAAGAAGAGTAATGCCGATGAGGTCAAGGCGCTCAAGGCGAAAGTGTCTGCGCTCGAACAGGAGTTGGGTGACATGCGCGGACGCCTGCTAGCAATCGAGGATAGCCATGATTTTTCTCGGCGGCTTGCTCAGGAAAAAGATAAGGAAAGGTCTTAGTGATGATGCCTGATAAATGCCGCCAGGATTTTATTGACCAGGGGATTTGTGTAGATGATATTCTCGCACACACGGTTTGAGCTTCTCCAGCTATCGCTGTGTTTCGGCTGCTTTGATTCCCTTTTCACTGCATGCAAAACGAGGTATGTGCGTGTCGGCTTATTGTCCTGTCCGTTGGGCTTTACAGCTGACTGAGCCCTGAAATTCCAGCAGAATGTCGACATAGTTTCCGGTACCTTCGGGCAGGGGCTGCAGAGGAGCGGCATTATAGACAGCCGACAGAGCTGACTGGTCCGCGCTTTCGTTCTCTGAAGATTTCTCCACCTTCACCCGGGCTATCCTCCCAGACCTGTCTATCCTGAATGATATGGCTGCGGGCTCACAACGGTCTTTATTGGTGGGTTTCCAGCAGTTGCCGATGCGTTCCTGAATGGTGAGAATGTAAGGAGCAAGATCGACGCAGGGACTGAGTTCACCAGTAGTAGGGTCTACCTGCCATTCAGAAGCTTTGAGTTGAATGTTGCAAGCCTTATCGCAGGCAAGTCTGAATTTCATTGTCTTTTCGAGCATTTTTCGACGCGAAGGGGACACACTGCCGCGGCTTGTATAGTCGGCTACAGCTTCACCTGACTTGATTCCAAGTGCTTTTAGCTCGAGACTGTCGTCAAGGCTGTAATCGGCTACTTGGATAAGTTTTCCTCCCCGGTTCAACACGAATATGAGTTGTTGCATCCAAGGTGACTCTGGTGTCCGGAAAGCCAGATGAACAATCGCATCGATTTGCCCGTCATTGTTTAAGTCGCCGAAAGCAGCGCGCCCGAACACAACATCTCCATCTTCGTTGTGTCCCTTCCCTGCGACGAGTTTTACGGCGTGATAACCACAGGAAAGATCCGGGATCTGGTAGCTGCCGTTCTTCAAGTGTTCGACAGTCAATGATGTTGTAATTTTGGCAGCGGCAACGGAGGCTTCGCTGCTGGTGCCTTTCAGGTTGAGAACGCTGGCTATCAAGACAGCTGTTGCCAGGTGCAGAATTGGTGCCATGCTATGGCGCTGGTGATTCATTGATACTACCTCACGGTTTTCTAGCGTGCACAAGATTGCGCCCATCCGGAGTTGAATCCGCTTGAGCATGTTTCACTACTACGATAGAGCACCGCTGTTAGGGCATTACATAGGTGGCGTAAGGGGAAGGTAAATATCTCTTGGCAATATTGCTTTGAGGATAACGTGTCTTATCCGGCGGGTATTTCCCTGTTCTGGCTCATTGGCAGGAGTCCGCGATGTTGCACAGAGTGTGTTGCAATATTTTGAGGCGCCGGCGGTAGCTCCTTGGTCCTTGACTCAAGAGACGTCGAGCATCTCTGGCGTAATGTTTTGAGAGGAACCCGTGTCATCCCGGATGCCAAGAGGAATTCAAGGTGCTGGTAACGGCTTTGCTGCGTTGTTCTCTGCAAGCTGTCGTTGTCCTGCCTGAGGAGAACCTTGAGCCAGAAAACAGAGCTACAGATTGTTGGCCGTATGAGTAGTCCGGTGGAGTGCAGGCTCAGGACCATGAGCCTGCACTCTCCTTCGCTCGGCAGATGTAGCACTGGACTGAGTTTTCTGTAAGTTCCATACTGTTTCGACCATGCAAGGGGTGGAGAGCTCAACTGATATCAGTTGAGCTCTCCACCCCTTGCATGGTCACTGACCCACCACGCACACGACCGTGGCCAGCGCTTCCAAGAACTGGTAAGTCGAGATAATTTGTTGCTGTTGAATTGAACGGTTTTCTCCTGCATTCCGTCAAAGGAAGTAGCTTCAGGAGAACAGACAATGACATATGTCCTTTCCAATTTCGATGAAGATGCTGGAGAGCCAGTCCATGCACAGTGCAATTTTGATTCCATTTGGGAGCAGTTCAATGCTAATTTCCCGACGGAGCGGGACGCTGTCGAGGAGCTATTCAGAAGATTAAACGAGCAAGGTGTGAGCTGTCGCCATTGTGAAGGTCAGGACATACTAAGGGGACATGGCGACAGAACGATTAAATGTTTGAACTGCGCGGAAACAACCTGGCTTACTGCAGGCACCTTTTTCCATCGTGTAAGACTCGTTCGTCCCTGGCTGGCAGCTATCTGGTTTATGGAACATGGGGTCATTGTGAGTTCATTCCAGTTCCATAAGCTTGTAGGCATTGCTTATGCTTCGGCTCTGTCCATTTTTAAAAAGCTCACAATGATCATTCAAAGCCAGATGGACGACGATTTTCCTGCCGTGTCTTCGGCGCGTTTTAAGATTCTGATGTGCAGACGCAGCCGCGAGACTCCAGCGCGTAGGCATCCAAATGCTGAGCAAGAACAAATTGAGCAGAAGTCGCTCGGTTTCAATGGTGCCGACCAGCCGCGGGACCAACCTGGGTCGAATGCTGTTTGCCAATCATCTTCTGTTTGTGGTCAGGAGTTCTCCGGTATGCCTGATTCCGCGCCAGTTGCTCAGGCGGTGACATTGACAGAAGAAAATGCTAACGACGGGAGCCAACTGAGCGATCTTTGTGACATGGAAAAGCAAGTCTACCAAGCCTTGTCGGCTGAGTCGATTCATTGCGACCATCTGTGTGAACATACGAAAATGCCGATCGGCGAGGTTTCAGCAGCTCTCATGATGCTGGAGCTCAAAGGACTTGCTATGCGCCTGCCAGGCGACCGCTACATTCGCTCTGTCCCAGCACCTCAGGGTCCGGGCCCTGTGGATTCAGAATCCGAATACAATGAGAAGCTGGTCGCCGCCTGTATAGAGTTTGTTCGCTTCAACTTTCAGGGCATCAGTAGAAAGTACCTTCAAAACTATCTTGCCTGGTACTGGTGTCAGACAAACAGAATACGCTGGCGGTGCGGAGCACTATTGAAAGAATGTTTGAGATTCCGCATCATCAAGTGTGAAGAAATTATCTCCTACGTGTCACCGCCACTAGTAAAGATGGCTCCGTGTTCGACTTCATGCTTGGTGGTTACTAATGAGTGAAAAGGCGGGCAGTTTGTAAAGAGTGTCCGGTCCATTCTACTGGTGTTTGATGTCGATTGGCATTTGTTTATCTGTATCGGACTGTGAGGCTACCGTCACAGCAAACCATGGACCGCGAGTACTACCGGAGAGAGCCTTCCAGTACCATTCGGATATGTCGCTCCAGCTGCCGCCCTGACAGTCATACACGCGTTCTCTCACGTGCAGTCTCGTGTGATCACGGATAGCTTCAAAGGAACTCCAGAGATTCCTTTGTTTGTCCAGAGAGCAGGGGAGTTGCTCTACTTCATACCCTAGTCCCCTGAGGCAGTCTTGCGATGAGTGTAGTTGACGGGTTGGCTTTGTCACGAAGCGCATGAGAATCTCTTGTGTTCCGGTGCTGAATTTTGCCATCTGTCCGGGGAATTCTCTGCCAAATCTCAACTCGTTTTCAGTCAGCGGTACCGGTTTGAGAGTTTGTCCTTCGAATTGACTGGGCCAGCCAGGGCACGACGGACTGAGTGAAGTCGTTCGATTCTCCGGATGAATTAACGCGGAAAAGGGCATAATAGCAGCCAGACAGCAGGCTGATAAATAGGTGGTGACTCCGCAAGCGCGATGCCAGGTGGATGCTTTCTCTTCGCTCGGAGACGCTGAACAGACGTTGGGGCTGCTCGGTGCTGGGTCGCAAAGACGCTCTTCCTCTCCCGACAGGTGATCGTGGGAAGAGACCTCTTCTTCTCTGTATTGATTAAGATCGAGGGTACCTGTGTGGCATGGTCGGTCCGATCGGAGCAGCTTGCAAGCTGCGACGTCGCCGGCTCCTGTCCGCCTGGCGTTAGAATCCCGTACTCCATCGTTTGCCCCTGGTGAGGGTGTGTTGGGAGTGGGCCGCTTGGAGTCTTTGAGCAGCAGTTGAGAGGCAAGTGCTACAGTCAGAGAAATCAGAACAAAAATGGCTGCTCCGATGCCTTCATGCGTCCATGCCGGCAGCAAGATCTTGTGGGTGAACCGTAACGGAAATACTTCCAAGTAGAAGAGAGATGTGGTTCGCAACACGTTGCCGCCAAGTGCCGCTACTACTGACAGGGCAGCCAACAAGATTGTCCTTTGGGAGGACAGGCGTAGCAAGCATGCCAGCGCGGAGGCTAGATAAAGGCTGGTCCAGAGCATGTGGATTCCCGCGCATGGAGCGTCGACACCCACGTAATGACCATGCCAGACCAGACCGGTTCCTTGTTGAACCACCGCATATCCGGTCAAGCGCAGGAGAAGCGTCGCCAAAATGGTGGTGAAGAATCTTAAGGGATATCCAAGGTAGAATTGGAGCGATGCCAGCAAGGGCAGAGAGAGTATAAGCAGTCCACAGATGCCTGCGTGAAAGCGGACATGGAAGCGCAGGAAGCTGGCAGTAAGGGACAGTGACGCAGCAGCGATAATGGCTCTTATGAGCATCGGGCAAAATGGCGTGGTACAGGCATAGATGAGCATCATTGCCGTTGGCGCTGTCAGGCTCTGACGTCTTGATAGCGAAGATGGGGCTATCGGTGCTCCCTCTGCAATGACAGCCAGGGCTGTGAACAAGGCAAGTATCCCCCACGGCTCGTCAGAGGGATCTTGCATCCGTTGTGCGTACCAGACCCAGACTGGAAAGAAAGCCAGTACTTGTATGACAACATAGAGCATGAGTGCAGGCGACCCGCCTGCGCGGGCACCAGGGGCGGTGCCCCGAGAGATTTTTCTGGAAGTGTTTTCTGTGCCAGCCGAAACAGGGTCCAGTTCCTGTTTAGCCAGAGCTGGAGCGTTTGACAGGGGCGGGCTGACGGAGAAGCCGGACAGCCGAGCCAGAGCCAAGAAACGGCAGAGATCGAACCAGCCAGACGAAACTCTGGCAGAAGGCGACAACTTTCCGGATGAATTCATGCTGCCCCCTAGGCGCGGCTTCGGGCAAGAAATCTTCTCTTGCAGATCGTCAAGAAAAGCACGCCGGCGGCAATGAAGATCAAGCACCATTCATGTGGCTCCGGCGCCGCGGAGATGTTGAAGCCGTGGAAGGAGGGTTTTGTAGAGCTGTTGTCCGGATTGTCCGGATCGAGTCCGTTGGCCAGATACTGTTGTTTCGTTTCCAGCACGACGGCGCCGGTCACAGGTGTGACGAGGCGGCTGTGGCTGGCAAGTCTGACAGCTTCTTCGTCCTTGCCGGCTGCCAGCAGTTTTTCTGTTTGTTGGAAGGTAAAAAGTGTGGACAGCTGAGCGCAGGGCTCGATGGCAGTTGTTCCTGGGCCTGCTGGCTGGCTGTCAGTTTTCAGCCGGACAAATTTGTATGACTTGCGCAAGCCAGTCCAGCCGGAAAAAATATCTTCCAGATCTTTGTCCAGGCTTTGCTTGCGACGTGTGATGGGTTGCAAATCAACTGCCTTCTGGATGGCTTCAGCAAGGCGGTTGGGACCGCTTTTTACCTCCACGTCATAGAGCATCGGGCGGTCTGTGCCCTTGCGGTCTGAAAAGAGATATTCTGTCGAGGGATCGAACAATACCGGTTGAGGCCCGTGGATCCAGACGATGGCGCCGCCCGGGGTTGCCTTTGCTGATTTACATGCTTCGAGCAGTGCTGGCACATTGTCCGGACCGCCCACGCAAGGAGCCAGCAGTAGATCTCGTCTGGCCGAATCAAGTGAGGCCGAGTGACTGGAGGACTTCTCCGGGGATAAGGCGGAAATCTCGTCCGAGGCAAAGAAAACTTCAGCCTTGATCTCAGGATGGATATGCGAGAGCGACTGAGCGATTGCCTTCATGTGCGGGCCCATGACTTTCGAGCCATCCACGACAATGGCAATGTGAGTGGGTGGCTGCTCTGTCGTCTCTTGTACTTTCTCCACCAGAAAGGTTTTATTGTGAGACAGAGGGGCCGACGACCAGTACTGACCGATTTCAGGGCAGCGGCGGCAATTGATATAGAGCCCCGGCGCCGAGAGCCCATCTTCGCTGAGGGTGCCCGTCAGACAGGTGGGGGCTCCAGATTCTGATTTCAAGGCGCTAAGGCTTGTTACCAGCGGACTTTCCGAAAGGAGCCGGATGTTATGCACGCCTTTCACGGCAAAGTTGTTCTCGAGCAGGTGGGGCAGGAAAAGACAGGTCTTATCCTTGGTTTCCAGAACAAGGGGCACTGTGATGCCAATGCGCACTTTCATCTCACCGGCCTGATGTGTCTCACTATTGGCCGGTGGCACGGGAAAACATTGCAGCAAAACTCGATTCGGACCGGCCGAAGTGACGAGCAGGGGATCGCGTTTTTTAGCCACAACCGCCTGGTATGCCTGACGGACTACACCCTTCTGCCCGAAGACAGCGTCCACAGGCACACCGTTTATCCAGAGCGATACTCTCGATACCACAGATCCCGGAGGCAGCGCAATCTGAGTGCGAGCTTCTTGTTGCGATTGGCTCTCGTTCTGGAATGTCATGGTCCACTCCAGATAGCCAACCGCAGCATCGCCCATCAGAGATCCATCGATACTGGAGGCGGCAAGTGAGACGCCATTTGCCCGTCCGCCCACCTGTTCGCCGGCCACTTCCGGATCCCAGTTGTTGAACCAGTTATCGTCAAAGCCGGTGAACCCGGCTATTTTGGGTCGGGGAACGCTGTTGAACGGTCGCCCGGTGACGCGATAATAGATGTTGCGCGCTTCTTCCCTGTTTATATAATTATAGGCGCCGAACATAAGACCAGGCAGATCGCTCACGGTAGCCGAATGATCGTAGCAATCTTTCAAAATGGCTTGTTCGCAGCCGAAAGCCCGCAAGATGCGTATACCGGCACGATTTTTCTCCGGTGAGCCGGCGGCGACTGCCTGGGTCAAACCGATGTGTGCCATAAAGCCCGGCAATTCCAGCGCCGCCATGCTAAGCCAGGCCAGCAAAATCCCCAGAAGGACAAATCCGGTCGCCGAGGTGGTGCAGCCAGCGGGGTCCAGTTTCTTGAGCTGTAGAGCTACACCGACTGCGCAGATGAATGAGTATACTGGCGAAAGTGGCAGCAGTCCGAACCCGAAGAATATTACGGCGAACATGGCAAAGGGTATGAGCGGCAAAAAGATCAGGGCATAAAACATCGAAATGCCGATCGTAACGCCGTTTATAAGAGCGAGCCTGATGAAATGATCGCTTCTGCCTCTTCTCATTGCCCGCCAGGCAAGAAAGTTGCCGAAGGGGACCAGGGCAATCAGGGCTACGTGGAAGTATGTCGGAATTGGATTGACGTAAATTTCTCCGCACATGTGTGTGCAAAGCTCTACTGCTAGCGTGATGACAGGCAAAATAATTCCGCAGAGCATCAGCAGAACCATGTCGATCATGAAAAACTGACGTTTGTGGCCTTTCCCCGCAGAAGAAGTCTTCGCTCCTGTGTGCCTTGAGGCGTCGTGCGATCCTGTCGAGGGATCTGAATCACTTTGCCCGGGTGGGGGCGACTTGCACCAGCAAGGCGCAGAAAGCGCAGCTGAGTGCTGGTGCGTTTTTCCTTCCTGAGTACCCTGTCCTGAAGGAGGCGATGCCGGTGTCACTCCCTTTTCTCTGGACGGATCCGGAGTCTGCAGGTCCTGGCTCGAAACTATCCCTGATTCGACAGTATTTGCCGACTGGTCTTTCCCGTTGTGAGGGTCTACGGGCAGATTTCCTGGCTGGGTGTCTTTAGAATCCGCTTGCTCGGGAGAATTGTCTATGTCGCTCATGGCTATCCATAACTAGTAGATGTAGGTATCAGCTCTGACTTGCCTATCGGGTCCACGCAGGCGCAGAGCCTTGCAAGAATGATATGCCCCGGGCTGTCAGAGCCTCTACCACAGCCATGTAAAAAGCTAGATCGAAAAACCAGGAAAATTTTTACAGAAAATTGAAAAATCGCTGAACTTTTTTGCCAGGAGATTCGTTCTTCTTAGTACGGCTGACTGAACCCGCAGAGGTTCATGCAAATTACCTCTTACGATATAGGAATGGCAACAATGAAGAGACTGATTTTGACAATAACACTTGCCGGACTTACCGGCGGCTCTATCCCAGCTTTTGCCCAGGCTGATGGCAATTTTTCAGACCAGCAACAGTCGCCGTTGCAAGCGGCAGTGGTGGCTGACCTGCCGGCCCCGGATGTCGACTCCACTGTGGCTATCGGAGCCCCGGCGGCAGCTCGCCCTTCTCTGATCGATGAGCAACTGGAAAAAATCAATACGATCAAAAACCAGTTCGCAGACGCTTCCGGTCCCAAGCGCCTCGAATTGCAAAC
>JAHFBI010000086.1 GCA_023250095.1 Candidatus Melainabacteria bacterium | reverse complement strand
ATTCACAAATCATTTTTGGTGTCGCTACTTAATAAAAAACTGATCGAAAGAAAAAGTCACCGGCCATGGTGCTTGTCATTTGAGTTCCTCAGGCAGGGCACCAGAGCATATCTCCTTGCCTCACTTTTTCCTGTGAAAAGCGGATTGCGGCAAGCCGGTCCTAAAGATTCTGTTTCATCTCGTCGACACCCGCAGAAGGCACCATGAATCCTTCGGCCCAGCCTGGATTGCACACCAGTCCGATGCCGGGAGGAATCAGATTCGTCAGGACTTCTTTGCAATTTGCCGTAATAAGGTGCTGGAAATCGCTGAACTGCTGGATGATTGGCTGCACCCGCTCGGGACTTGAAAACACTGCCAGCATACCGGGAGCATCCTCGGCCGGGGCCAGCACAAGGGGGCGGCTGTCTTCCAGAAGCCGTCCGTCCTGCATCCGATCGAAAAGCACGAATATTTCCGATGCGACCAGCACTTCAAAAAGATCCGATGGATCCATTTCACCGGATCGCCATGAAACAAGGCATTGCTCGAGGTGGTTCTGGGGAGAAAAGTTTCCGCCAGCGCCATCCTTATATTTGCCCACAGCTTCCTTCAGCGAGGAGAGCATCTTGGGCTCGATGGCAAAGCCCATTTCCGTACCGGGGTTGCACTCGATACCATAGCCTTCCGGCACAAGGTTCAAAACCTCCGGAAAAGCCGCCTCAAGGGCAAATTTGAAGTCGTTGAACTGTGAAAGGATATTTGTCGCCCTCTGGGCGCTTGTAAAGATCGCCAGCGCCGGGTCGGCGTCTTTGGCCGCGAGAAACAAAAGCTGGGTATCGCCCAGAGTCGGACCTTCAGGTATCTTGTCCGTGAGCACGACCATCTGTGCTTCCATCAGTCCGGCAAAAAAGTCCTGCTCCGGGAGATTGCCCGAGCGCCAGGCAAACAATTGCCGCTCAAAATCGTTGTTTGGTTCAAATGATTGGCCCATGCCGATCTCCAGTCGAGAAAAGGGTCTATAGATAAGTCCGGTCAGTCCTCAATACCGGTTTCGGGGGCTTTCATCTTCCATTAGCCAGGCATAAGGGGCGCAACTGTCCTGGTTGACCACAAGTGGCATCCAGTCCCTCCCTTTTCCTTGAAGATACCGGTACATAATACCCTGTTCGGGTCGGCTGGACTGTTTGCCCCGCCAGTGGGGAAAACCGCACGCCCTTGCGTAGATACCCTAAAGACAGGCACAGCCTGGCAAGTTACTGTTACTTCACCTGAATTTATGTCCCCAGCCGTCGAGAACAGCTTTTCAGGGAAGAGGCAAATGTGTTCAAAGGAAGGATTACACTAGCTTTCAGTATCCTGGCTCTTGCAGCCGGGTTATCACCTTCTGCCGAAGCTCAGTGCGATCTCTCCGGGTCACCCCGCACAACCTTGCGCACACCACTCATCGAAGGCGCTCAGTCTACCCCGCCCCTTATGCAGGCTCCGGAAGGACAGGCACCGCCAGTCGGCGATGGCGCAGTCCCGGCAGGCGTGACGCCAGGCATGGGCGGCGGACCAACACTCCTGCCTGCTATGCCCACTACACCGGCCAACCAGATTGACTATCCTTCTTATACGATTCCTTTCGACCCGTCCGAGCAATCGATGCCCGGGCAATACGGACCAAGCACCTGGGCGCCACCACCTCCTTCCACCCCTGGTTGTGACCCGGGCATGATTCATGCCCCTATGAATTTCTATCGCCCGCCAGTTTCAGTGGTGCCGATCAATCCCGGCGGCGGCATATCCGGCTGCGCCCCGACCCAACGCTGGGGCGGGCAAACAACGGCCGATTTCGGTCGCTACAAATACCAGGGCAAGCGAGCCTATGATTATGGCTGTGAACAATGGGGCTCGACAGCCGAAGATGGACCCTGCCAGACAAGGCCGGGAGCTGTGCCCACTCAAGATCTTTATGGCAGACGTTACCCCTGCCGCAACAATTCCGAACCTACGATTCAGACCATCGCTCCCTACTAAGCTGAGGCTCTCAGGAGGCCCAACTATGTTTTTCAAAAAGATTTCTCTGGCCACCCTTGCTCTCTCTTTTGCCATCGGGCAAAGCGCTCTTGCCCAGTGCAATCTTGCCGGGTCGCCCAATTCCACCTTGAGAACCCCGCTTATAAATGGAGCATCAAGCGCGCCACCTTTCGTGCCGGCCCCGGAAGGTCAGCCGCCGGCTGTCGGTGACGGCCCGACACCTGCACCTGTCATTCCCGGACAGGGCGGCTCACCAACACTTCTACCCTGGATTCCAGCCATACCATCCAATCAGATAGATCACGGCAACTCGGGCATTCCGTTGCCTGTAACGCCGGCTGTCGAAATGCCTCCAGGCGTGCTCGGTCCTCTGCTCACTCCTTTCATTCCGGCGCCGCCTTCGACACCCGGAGCCGACCCCGGCAGTCTGCAGGCACCACAAGGCTCATTCAACCCGGCCCAAAATGTCAATATCAATCCGCAAGGCGGCATACCAGGTCGCGGCGGATACTGCACAACCATCCCGACAATGCGGCGCGGCGGGCAGGAAAGTCACCAGTGGGAACTGCGCGGCCGCAACAGCTCTCTTGCCGGAGTCGGCGGTGACGGCACTCAAGACGAAGTAACTTTGCTAGGGCCAATGGCCGGCTGGGGCGTTCCTTTCGGTGTCGCCACTGGTGACGGTCTGCGCAACAACTCTATCGATCTCGGCGGCGGGCAGCGCTTCGCTACGGGTGGCAACACGATCTCGACGGGATCTACAGTTCAGGAATATGGCTTGAGCTCCATGCGCGATAACGCGATCGGCGCACTTGATGGGCGCCAGTCCACCGAGTTCGGGCAGGGGATGAGGCGTATCCCCCAGTACAGCCACCGTACATCCGACTTTGGTTTCCCTTACGCTCAGTTCTCACCGGCCAACGAAAACGCCCAGAAAAGGGATCAACTGCTTCTGCCCAGAGCAGTGATCACCAACTTCTAGCCAGGCAAACGCAGTGGGGAAATTCCCACATGAGTGGGAATTTCCCATCTTACGCTCGAAGAGCCAAAAACGTAAGATTTCGTACGTCAACCAGGTAACGCACCAGGAAATGTCAATGACCATCCTCTCCTACAGCAAAGGCATCATCAACCGCCAGACGGTTGTGTCCCTGACTTTGCTCCTGAGCTTCTCGGGAGCCGGGCAGCTGGCGGTAGCGCAGGATGCAGGTTCGATGGGAAGCTATTCTCCTTCTTCCACTATCGGTCCCGATCAAGATTCGCTCCTGCCACCGGAAGTAGTGCCGCTTGATCCTTCAGCGGCTAATTCGCTCGTTTCCAGCCAGGCTGAAAGCCGACAGGCGCAGTTGACAGACAGCGTCTCCGACAATGTGCCCGGACTGGTCAATGCCGGACCATCCGGCATGCAAACCGCCCAGGACTTCCGCAAAGCAGCTTTCAATTCGCTTTGCGGACAGGGACAACTGCCGCAGCAACCCCTCAACCAGTGGAGAGCCGGTCAGGTCAATCAGGACATGGGAAGCAACTCCTGGCAGACGGGACAGAACCAGATGGGTGCAAACTCGTTTGGCAATCAGCCTTATCCACAAGGGCAGAATATGATGGCTGCCCAGCCTGCCCAATCGCAGACTCTTACTGGCGGAGTAAAGAACAAGCCGAAAGTTCACGATATTCGCCGCGGCGGATTTTCCAACGCGCTCTCGGCCGTGGCCGGGTTCGGCGCCGGCGCCTTGACGGCTGGTGCCCTCATTCGCCCTTACAGCCCGCTTGTCGGCATGGGCATGTTCGGGATGACCATGACAGGTTTTGGTGTACGTAACGCATTCAGGTTCTAAAAATGAAACTCAGCATCTCTTCCCTCACACTAGTCACCCTTGCCGCCTGCGCCTGCACCCTGCCGGTGTCGGCCCAGGAAAGCGCACGTGGCGCTCGCTTCAACTTCGCACCCAATGTGTGGAAGTCCGAGTCGACGAGACTGCCGAAAGACAATTATGTCGAGCCTGTACATTCAGTCCGAGCGGGGTCTGTGCCGAAAGGCAACATCCTCGGGCTCGATCCGGAGATATTGGCCAAGCCGGCTCCCCAGCCGGCAGCCGTGCCGATAGTGGCTGCCAGACCGGTTGCTACCACCGTCACTCCGCAATGGTCTCAGCCGAAGACAAGTTTCAACCCAGCTTTCGGCAAACCAGGAGACCTCACTCACCAGCCCATAGCATCGCTGCCTGCTCCTGCGCCACAACAGGCAATGGCCAGACCGCTGATGCCTGTTAAACCTGCTGCGACAACTCATGCTCCTGTCGCCAAGCATCACATTAACACTGCTATCAATGGTCGATTGATCAAGCAGCCACGCACGGCAGCACCTGCTCCTGCCCTGGCATCGCCAGCCGTTGCCAGCTACGGCAAGAATTTCGGTTATGTACCCGGACCCTTCCTCCCGAACGAAGCGACAGGCAGTATGAGCGCCCAAGCTGAAGTTCGCGGCAGAGTCATTCACAAGTAACACTCTTATGTATCCCAGTCAAAAACAGACAGATTATCCCAACAGGAGGTTCACAATGGTAACCACACTTAACTCCCTCAAGAAGAGAATCGCATCTTCTCGCGCCCTCAAGGTTGCCGCTCGCGTGGGTTTTCTCCTGGCCCCTCAATTGCTCCTCATGGCTTTCGGTGTCTACGATTCAGTAGCACATGCCCAGGGGCTGGTGGGTGCTCCAGTAGACCCCCGCTTCGGGCAATCCAATGAAGTAGGTCAATTGGCCGACTACGGTTATGACACAGCCAGAGACATCAGCCGCGTTGTCACGGCGCTTTCCACAGTTCCGTCCTCACTGGCCGGAATGAAGATTGCCTTCGGTCAGCGCGATGGTGGTGAAGCTGCGATGAACGTCGCCAAAGGTCTCGGTGTCGGGTTCGGCGGACCAACCGCTGTCCACTTGATCGGAACCTTCGCCATCAACAACTTCGGTGGTCTCGGCGGCGGTCTCTAAATCGGGAAATCTCTCCGGGCCGGCACAAAGAATGTGCCGGCCCGGACCTTTCTATCGGTGTCAGGCTATGGATTGTCCTTGAGCCAAAATTTTTTTGCCGCCACAGGACACAGCTGGCTATCGCGATCACGGTCGCCCTAACGGCGGCTGCTTGTGCTTGCTCCAGTGTAGGGCGCCAGTTTGCTGGCTCTAGCAGAACCTGGCTCAAAACAGGCCGCTATGGCCAGTATTTAGTACATGTGAAATTGAGAAGGCTCAGCTAAGGCAAGTACTTAGCACACGGGAAAGTGGCAGAGGCTCGAGCGCCTCTGGATGCCCGTCTCGGCTTCAATGGGCATTCTCCCATGGTGGTGGGACTTCCCACATTTACCTGGATGGTTACAACACATAAACTTGATTGCACGCAAAAGGAAAGGGCGCGCGGCAAAACTTCGGAGCTTCAGAAGAACAATCAGTCTGAGTCGGACAAAAGCCAGTCTGATTGCGCCTTGCAAAATAGTCATCCCATGACAGTTTATAAGAGTCTCTCCCGTGGCTGCAGGCAGTAAAGATACAAGCAAGAATATCCAGGTGTCGCAAATTGAAAGCGCAAGGACGCAGCCGCGCCGTAGCCGCATCTTCAATTGCCAGACAAAGCGGCAGGCAGCTTTCAGTTTGAGCAGCCTGCTTTCTCTTTTGTCCCAACCTGGAAGAAGCCTGAGTTGCCTTGCCGGATGCTTGTCGGTTGGCGCTGTCAATCGACGCCAGCTCCGGGCGCTGATTTGCTTGTTCTTGATGATCTGCGTGCAAGTTGTCTTCGTCGCGTCCAGCCTTGCCCAGACGAAAGAGCCAGGTCCAGGACAGAGCAGCGGCAACAATGGCTCACAGGTCTCAGGCGATGCCGCAAAGACGCAGAACACCGTCCCTAACCCTTACATCGATGCCCCCGGCTTCATTCCTGTCGTAAACACATCTTCCGACGTCAACGTCAAAGGCGGCGGGTATAACGGCGGAAGCACCAAAGGCATTCAGAAAAACGTCAACGATATTCTCCGGCGCGACAACCCTTACGGTCAGGCGGAAGACATGCCGACCACGCTGGTCTTCCAGTCGGCCGAGCAGCTGAAAAACAATCCGCAGCAGGACGTCAACAACATACTCAACTCCAGCCTCGGTTCGGTCAACGATACATACCGCGGCTTGCACCAGTGGTTCAATGACGATGTTGTCGGCAATCTTTTCAGCCAGATCGGTCAGCTCATAGGCAAGTGGATCTCCGAGCTGATAAATGGCTGGATAGCAGACACAGTACAGTTTCTGGCTGCATTCCTCAGAGTCTTTGTCCTCAACCCGAATATTGCCGTCAACGGGCTCAATGGCTCGCAAAACGACGGCATCTCTCCCTATATCCGGCAGGGCGCCGACGTCATGTACGGCATTGCCGTCGATCTTTTGCTCTTGCTCTTCATTCTGGCTATCTGGAAATACTGGGCGGAAGCCTCCTGGCGCGGTGGCGGTAATTTGATGGGGGCCGTCGGGCGGCTTATTTTCACAGCCGGGCTGATGCTTGCATTCCCCACTCTTTATGCTTTCGAAATTCAAATCACCAATGAGATGATCAAGGCGATTTATTTCAATTCTTCCGATCAGGTGCTTATGCTTGATTCAGCGCTGGCTTCCGCTGTCCGCGGCGGCATCCTGGCCGGCGTCGGCGGACTGGCCAGCGCTTTTGCGCCGCTTTTGGGCGGGCTGGGGCTGGGTATCATCGGCGGTACTGTCGGCGAAGTATTCGCTTTTGCCGGGCTGGTCATCTTCCTTATCCTTGGCGGCATCCTCATTACCGAACTTATATATATCCTCGTGCTCAAAGCAATTCAGACAGCTTTGCTCACGGCACAATATATGTTCGCACCAATTTTTCTGGTGTTTTTCGCCACTCCGGACACGGAGAACGTGGCTACGGGTTTCGTAAAAGCCTTTGTCGAGACCAGCCTCTGGACGTTCGTCTGGGTCGGGCTGCTCAAAATAATGGTCATCGTCATGTTCTCCGACTACAATCCATGGGGCAAGATCCTCATTGCCGTCGGGGTCTTGCAAATGATGATCCAGGTGCCATCCTTTCTAGCTCGCGCCCAGATCTCTCCTATGTCCGACTTCATCACTGCCGGCTTGATCACAGGCGGTTTGCTGAAAATGTTCGGCTGGATGGGCAAAACAGCGCAAAGCCGCGTCGGGCAGGCTGTGGACTATTTCAACAATCAAAAGTATGGCGCTCGCGGTCTGGCTCAAACGAGCAATACTCACCTGAACGGACTCAATACTCAGTCGAGCAATCCAGGTCTGGAGAGCAGTTTGAAAGACGCCACCAAAACCGGAAAAGATGTTGCCGGCTCACCGCCCAAGAAGCCGACAGGTCCGGTCGGGCCTGATGGCAAGCCCATTGTCGGGCCGCACGCCAAAAAGCCTGGCGATGGCAAAGACCCTCTTGATCCAACAAAGACTGCCGCTGCCGCCGGCGCCGAAGGCAAGAAAGTTGCCACACCCGGAGCCGGTGATCCAGCTGCTTCAGCCGGAACAACACCTGGAGGCACAGATCCCTCTGCTGCTGGTCACAGATCTGCCTCCGGCAAAACGCCAACAAGCGGGCTGGGCAAGGTGGCGACTGCAGCAGGTGTTGCAGCTGCCGTCGGGACAGCAGCCGCTGTTGCTGGCAGCCGCTCAGGCGATCCCACAGCAAGCGGACATGAAAAAGCCGGCTCAGAAAAACCGCTTGAGGCCATGCCACCTACACCGCCTCTGGGCAAGGATCCTTCACAGCTCAAAAATGGCGAAACAGTCAAGAATCCGGACGGCTCACAGACAAAACGTGTAGACGGGCTGCTCGGCGGTTATAACATGACGACTCTGCCTGACGGCACGAAGATTTATGATTTCGACAATGGCAAGCGCGCCGTCAAAGGTCCTGACGGTAAATGGACTACTGCTGCCGCCGGTGCCGCCGGCGGGCGCGTGCTCGGCAGTGGGCGCAAAGCAGCTGCTGCCTCCGGAGCCCCTGGAGATCCTGCCTCTGCCGCCGGCGTCGTCACAGAAGGAGCCGATGGAAGCGGGGGTCCGCCGACAGCGCCAATTGACCCGGCAGCAGCAGCTGCAGCGGCAGCCGACCGATATAAAGAACCAGCTCTTACTGCTCAGCGCTTCGACCAGGAAGGCTTGTATATGGTGGCTGGCGTCAGAGGACCGGTCAAAGATATCCGAGATCTCAAACTGCAATTCAGAGGCAATCAGGCAGACAATTCTATACGCGGCAGCTCACGCGGCGGCGCCTCACAGGTGAATGTACGCAAGGGTGCCACTCCTACCGAAGTAGCACACGCTTTGATGACAGTTGGCTTTGCCAATGAGATGACCAACGATCCAGCCGGCGCTGATGCGGCGCGACAGTCTGCCATCGATGCTGGTGCCGATCAGCCTCATGGCTTGTGGGAGAATATGAGCGCCAACTGGCTGGCTTACACAGGCTCAAGCTTCAAGCAAACCGCCACCGCCAAACAGCGTTTCGGGCAGTCTCTTTATGCCCAGGCCGCCAAAGGCTCTTCCGACTATATCGGCGGACACAGCGGCAATGCTTACACCCAGTATTTGCGCCAGCGCTATGGAGACTGGGACAAAGACAAGGATGCCACCTGCGTTTTCCTGGCTACTGATACTGAATCCAGCGAGTCGGCCTGGAACTCTCAGATTAATGCTGCTACAGATGCCCTGATTTCATCCGGTATACCGATTTCGGCTGAGACCAGAGGCGCCATGCAGAACCAGCTCATCATGCAACAGCGCCCTGGCGCTCGCAAGGCGGCTGTGCGCGCCCTCTTGCGGGCGACTTACGGCATGGCGAAACAGGCTCAGGCTGACCACAATATCAGCCCGGATGCATTCAACAATCTCCATGGCGAAATAGCCAGAAATATGCCTGAAGACTTTACGCGATCAGCCATAGCCATAGATGCCGTTTCCGGCGGTGCCGATGTTTCGCCTGCCAGCATAGACACGGTACAGCAACTTTCTTCGGAACTTGGTCTGGATCCTGGCGTCACTTACCGGGCCATGCAACGTGTCATGCCCGGAGTTGCCAGCTCGATTGCCTCGCGGGACGGACGCTTTATCGCGCGCGCCGATGGCTCGCGCGCGCCGGTAGGCGTCGATGCGGCCAATTTCGACCAGGTCAGCGCTCTGGCCGGGCAGGCTTATGCTGACGCCGGACCGGGTGCAGCTCAGGCAGTATATGGACAGGTTCTCACCGGCTCAGCCAATGCCGTGCGCATGATGACTGCTGCCGGCATCACTCCTCGCCAGATGACCGAACCAGGCTTCGCCCAGAAACTGGATTCTTATGTGGCTCACAGCGCCGAATCCTGGGATGCTCTGGTCGATGTAGACAATCCAGGACGGCAGGACGCTCTCCAGGCGGTTGCCAGCGCTGCCGGTGCCACAGTCAGACATCTTGGCACGGGCGGCTTCACTCCTGGACGCGCTGGTGCTGCTCTACAGTACGTTCAGTCAGGCGGTAGCATAAACAATCTTTCTGCCGGCAAGATAGTCGTTGCCGAAAGAATTGTCGATGCCGGTTACACGCCAACAGATTCGATGGTCGAGTCCCTGATACGTCTCGATCCAATCGGACAGCGCAATGTCCCGATGGAAACAGTGCAGACGATTGCCTCGCATATCGACGCTGGCAACGCCCGACCGGAAAATGTGGCTGTAGTGAGCCGGCTCATGGATGCTGGCGTAGACGTGAACAGGCAGACAGTAGAAGTGGGCATACGCCAGATGACTGCAGGCAGCTTCAATCCAGGCGTGGTGCGCATGGAAGCTACAATGCTGCAAGCAGGTGTAGCGACAAATGCCGCCGGAGCTCATTCCATCATGCAGAACTGCGTGATTCAATCCGCCAGCAGAGCCGGTATCAACACGGCCAACGTGCCGATGAACCAGATCATCCAGCAACTCGAATCTCAGGGCGTGACAATCTCCGACATCGGCGACACGATCATGGATATCCAGCGCAAGGGCGGTTTCCAGGAACGGCAACTGGCCAGCCCGACGATCTTCCAGGTAGCTTACGACACGCAAATGGATCACTCAGCCAGCTCGCACCGACTGCAGTCCATCCGCGTTGCCGAGCAGATCCATGGTATCGATGCCGTTCAAGACGATCCGACCATACTCAATGCTTATGACGAGCAGGCCGAGTACGGCGTGAAGCCGCAACAAATGTCCATCCAGACCTGCCAGGCCACACGGGCTCTGGCTGCCGCTCGCCAGGCCTATCACTCTTCGCCCGGCGCCGATCCCAGTGCCAGACCGGTAATGCCAACGGCAAGAAACCTGCAGCGCATCATCGAAGACAAGCGCTTTGTCATGGGCAATCCCAGAACAGCACCGAGCATCGACCCGAACTTCTACTCCGAGATGGCTCTTCCACGCCCGTCTGCCGGGCCTGGAGGAGGCGGCGGCGGGCGGCGTCCGTAAGTTTAAGGCTCGCGCCTGAACAAAGAGTCTCTGGAGCTGCCAAAGCCGTAAGTCCACGCCCCCTGTGGGAAGATCCCCATTTACTGCCGCTTTGATCACAGATAATCTTGATTACAAGGCATTTGCAGATGGTATCGCCAGTGAGAAACAACTTGGAGAACACAGAAGGTTACTTGCTTCGGAAGTCCCCGGTCGTCTGCCCGGAGTGCAGCTCGATTTTCGCCACATCATGTCTGGTCGAGCTGCCGGAGGTTACCGAGCTAGATATCATTGAGGCGGATCTGCACCGCGTTCTAAGCGATCCTGTCTTTCGCGCTGCTTTGATTGCTGTCTGTCCTGATTGTGAATATGCTGGCTGGGCAGCACGTTTTGGCCCAAGCATCATCAGCCCTCATCTTCTGCCTTCAGAGGCCGATCTGGAATATTCCAAGAAGTTTGCTATGGCGGTCAAATGCGCCAGGAAGAAGGGCGAGAATTCGCTCGACATAGCTTTTATTGCTCTCAACGGGCTCTGGTGTCAGCGCGAAGCTGGACAAGCAAGTGAGCTGTGGCTGGAGCTGGCAGCCTTCGAGCAGGACAAGGGGCTGAAAGAAGAAATTCTTCCCCCCGATGCCGGGCTGGATCATCTGGTCATGGCTGAGCTGTGGCGGCAATTGCGCCAGTTCGAACGTGCAGCAGAAGAGCTTGACCTGGCTGCACGAGACGAATTTATACCCGGCGAGCTGATCGCCCACCAGAAAATGCTCTGTCGATCTCTGGACGCGGCGCCCACCGTGCTGCCGCCCCAAATAATCCGGCGGGTCTTTCCGGAGGCTGCAGAGGCTACCAGACGTCTGCTTGCCAAACGCGAGCAAGAAAACATTGCCCAGGAGAAGCTCCTCAAGGCTGCTTCAGCAAAAATGCAACCCGGCATGCGCTTCTCAGGGACTCTCAATGGCGATGAAGAAGAGGCTTTGCGGCACCCGTCCTTCTCGAACGCGCCTCCTGACAGGCGTCCGGCGCTCACGACCGAGCCTCAGCAGCCTCCGGTGTCAAAGGCACCGACTGCAATACCAGAGGCACTCAACTCGGCCGTGCAGGAAGCTGTGTCACGAATCCCTCAAGCAAAACTCCAACAAGGGCAAGTCAGCCCGGAGACTCAGGCAGCCCCGGATCAAATAAAGAGTCTCTCTCAAGCAGAAGCCGGACCTTCCGCCTTCGACCCGCCGCAAGCTCCTGAAATTGCCACCACGCCTGGCAGCAGATCAAATCAGTCCCCGGCAAAACATGCTGCCGCGCCACTGCCTAAAGCCGCCACACCCTCCCATACAATGCCTGGCTCTCCACCGGCTCAAATGTCTGAGACTCCGGCGAGCGCGCCGCCCAGGGACAAGGCCGAAAGAGCTCCACGACCTGAGGGCTCGCCGTCCATTGCTCAGGGCCCTGGCTATTGCCTGTCGCTGGTCACGGCCAACACTGTCATCTCTTTGCCGCCTAAGGCAAAAGCGATAGATCCCCCCCAGAATGTTCCAGATCCGCCCGCCTCAGGTCCTGCTCATACCCCTTTGCCTCCGGCAGCTCAGGCAAGCCGTGCCAGCCAGAACCGCGAGCGCGCCACAACTCAACACCACCATTATTTCCAGGCAGCAAGCGCGCCTGATGACTCAGCTTGTGATCTTGAGATGAGTAGATCTCCTGCCTCAGATAGCGGCAGCCAAGCGCCATCGAAGGCACCTTCTGCTGGCGGCTCTCTGGAAATTCCCGAACTCAAGCTCACTGATGACAAACCAAGGACTGCCGCCACCCAACCTGCCGCTCAGTCCAGTCCTGATTATTCCGACGCGGTTGCCCAGGTGGAAAGTTTCCTCAATTTGACCAGGCAGTCGACATACCGCAACTGGATCCGCGGCTACAGGACAAATTAGTGCCTGCAGATGGGAGCTTTCCCATTGAACACGGGGGTTAATTCTCTTAATCTGGTGCTATATATTTCGCTTGGAAACGCGTATGACCGAAGGGTCCAGCTTCTCAAAACCTGCAAGCACACCGGCTGCCGACGATCTGGCTGCTCTTGACCGGCAAATAAAAGAGCACGAGGAAGCGGAAAGCTCGCGCTCGGTTCTGGGCTGGCTGGTCAGCCAGGTCTATCGCGGCGATGAAAACTCGCTTTCCTCGCTCAAGAAACTGTCGCAAGAAGCGCATGAAGCCAGGCAGAAAAGCGATCATGTCGCCGAGTCCCTTCTGATCCCTTCGATGCGTCAGTCCATTGACAACGACAGGGACAAAGTCGGCTGGCAAGACGAGATAAGCCGTTATGGCTCAGGCGGGTTGAAAACAGCGGCGCTTTTCCTGGGCAGCGGACCTGGAGCCGGGCTCCTCAAACGAGGCGGCTGGATCGGCATGGCGGCAACAGTCGGGCTTTACGGTCTGGACAATGTGACCATGAAAGACTCCCTGGCAAGCGGTGCCGAGAACTTTGCCCTCGGCGGGCTGAAAGGCGGATTGCTGCGCGGGACGTTTCAAGCTTTCAACAAATTCAACATCCAGGATATCGGCGTGAAAGGTGCCGCCCTTGGGCTTTCCTCGCGGATCATCGACATGGGACTGACTCCCGGCACATATCTGGACAAAGGGACCGGCGAAAGCAGCTTTTCCACGGGGCTTCGAAATATAGGCGCCAATGCTCTCGATATAAGAGCCCTGGCTACTGACGCCATTCTTTTCTCATCGGCGCACTATATCGCCGGTGGTGCCAACTGGTTATCAGGCGGTGCCGTCAACGCTAGACCGTTCTACAACACGGTCATGACCAGCTCGGCTTTCGGTCTGTCCAACGGCGCTTACGCCGAATTGCAACGGCAGAAAGCCGCAGGTGAAGACATCGACTATGGCAAGATCTTCAAACGGGCTTTGATTCAAGGCGGAGTGGACGCCATAGCCGGCGTGCCTGGAGGACTTCATGCCGATCCAACATTCCGCAGAGATCCCCTCGGTACCGTTTCCAAAGATCTGGCGACCTCTGCCAACAATTTAGGCCTCTTGCAAGACAGAGCGACAGAGTCGGTAGCCAGGCTGGCCATGCCGCTAAATGCCGGACCGAGCCTGGCTTTTGCCATGGCGACCGAAGGGTCCATGCCTTCCTCCCATCTCTTTGGACTGGACGGCGGCAGAAGCGGCTTATCTCGTCCGTACATGGCCATGCAGGCCGAGGCAAATGCCAGCAAAGGCATCGACAAAGTGGAAAGCAGCGCCGGGGGAAAGGAACCTCTCTTGCCGGCAGCCGAGAAGCTCGCTGAGAAGGTCCCAGAGCTCCCTGGAAAAGATAAAATACTTGCTGCCGCCTCAGAAGGCGGAGCAACACAAAAGCAAGTGACCGGTTTCGAATATTTGCTGGCCAAAGCCTCAGTCAACAGTGCCAGCACAAAAGACGTCGAAACTTTCTATGCTTTCATGCAGAAAAACACTGCTCTGGACGCGCACGCAGCCCGAATCTATCTGGAGCGTTACGAGAGCCCGGCAGTGCGCACACTTTTAGAAGGTTTCTACAAGCCGTCCGTGCCAGGCTTCGAGCCTTCCCTGGAGAATCCCAGGGGCAGGCAGGCTTATGACTCGCTTGTCTCCTGGATGCAGCAACCGATGGTTCTTCTGGCGCCATCCAAAGTTGTGGATTATTTGAATCATTTCTTGCCTGAGCTCAACTCAGGTGAGAACCCGGTAGATATACGCCCGGCTCTCGACCATTTCGCCCGCACTTCAAACAATCCCAAAGTAGTGAAAGTGCTTGACGAGGTGCTGGGAACGAAATACGAGCCCTTGCTCAAATTCCATGAGACAGGAAGAAGCCTGCCGCTAGAAAAAGACGCTCTGGTTGCCGCCAGAGAAGAAGCTCGCTATATCTGGGGCGTCAAGACAGGCACGATCAAGCCTCCGGCACAGATTCCTTCAGCTTTGCCGGAGCAAAGCGGAAGCCGCGGCGCCCTCAGCGAGGGGGCGGTGGAAAAGCTGGCAGGAGCCTCTGTGAAACCACGAGCTTTTGCCGCGCCTGAAGCCAATGAGTCCTCGCAGGAGCAAGGCGACGCCCAGGTAAAGGCAGCTGCGGCATCTGGCATCGTCTCGCCGGAGAACAATCCGGAAGTAGTGGCCCGGGCAATTGCTCTTAGAGATCAAGCCGTGGGCGACCTGGCAAAAAATCTCACATCCGCCGATGCCACTTCGCGGCAGCAAGCCACCCGAGAGCTGGCCAAATATCTGGATCACCCATCGTCAACCACCTGGTTTGAGGCATGGAGGCAGCAGGCTGCCGACAGTATCTATCTGGGGACGATGCTGAACACTCCTTCAGTGTCTTCCTTGCCCTCCGATGTGGTCAGGCAATTCCTGGCAGCAGAAAATACAGCATTGCCTTCGCCGACAGGTGCCCAGGTAGCCCCACTGCAAAGTCGCATCATGCTTTTGAACGGGACGATGGAGGCTTTCGGTGAGACGAAGGAGCTGGCCTTGCGCCTGGTCGAGCTGGGCACAAACAACCAGCAGGCGCTGCGCGATATTCTCTACAAGTCCGGGCATCCCAAAGACGGCGAAGCTTACCGGGCTATGCTCAAAGACAGGCTTGCCGGGGCTGTCGGACTGAGCGAGCTAGCCTCCGAGGAAGCCATGCGGCAGGCCAAGACGCTTGCAGCTTTCAAGGATACGCCGGAAGTCGGGCGCAAGCTAATAGAGCTTTCTTCTGCCGGACAGATAGATCTGGAGAGCATCATGCATCGACTCGGGCATCCCAAGTTCGGCGAGCAGTTCAAGGCGCTTGTAGCAGAAAGAGTTGCCGGGCAGGCAAGCAGCGAAAAACTCCAGGGTGACCTTTTGTTCCAGGAGATGCAATTGCGCCAGGCTTATGCCGATTCACCCGAAACAGTCGACCGCCTGCTGGCTCTTAGCGCCGGCGACGCGGCGCAATTGCAGGCAGTATTGAGCAGTCCAAGAGAGCGCGGCGTAGATAGAGCTTATAAGGCACTGGTCAAAGAGCTCTCCGGGAGCGTCCGCACACTCGATGAGCTGCAACAAGTGACCTCCCTGGCCAAAAGTGGAAACGCCGAAGCCGCCTTCGAAGCAGCCAAGGCCTTGCGCCCCTCCGACGATGCCGCCTGGATGCGCGTACAGAGGCTTATCTATGCCACCGCCACCGGTGACGCTTCCGCCGTCCCGCAAACACCGCGCCCGCCTCTGCCAGGCAAGACCCTGGAAAGAAAGGAAACAAGCCCGGTCCCTGTTGAAAAGACGGGCACAGACCCCCTTCAGCAGCCGGTCAAAGGAGCAGGCACTAATGCCGCAGGTCTCCTTGATAATCAGACGGGACTTCCCACCGAACAAAATGCCCTGCCAAACGCGGATAACACAGGGCGCAGCTCGGCTGCGGTCAAAGGCGATGCCGTCGAACAGCCAGTCAAAGAAGCCGGCGATACTACCACTGCCGTGCCCGATAATCAGCCAAGACTCTCCACCGAACAAAATGCCCTGCCAAGCACGGATAGCTTGCCGCACAGCACAGGAGAAGTTGAGCGGCAATCGGCTGAGCAGCCGCTTGCAATGAAAGTCCCTGAAGCACCAAAAGAAAAAGGTCCGGATCAACTAATAAACGATCTGGTGGGCGGGCTTTCCTCTCCTGAAGAGGCTCTCAGACAGCAAGCAGCCTCACAGTTCAGCAAGTATCTCCTCCACCCCAGTGCGGCACAGTGGTTCGATGCCTGGCGGCAGATGGCTCCTCAAAGCGTCAATATGGGCTTCTATCTGGACTCGCCCCAGGTATCAGGACTCCCTTCCGAGCTGGTGCAACGTTTTCTC
>JAHFBI010000387.1 GCA_023250095.1 Candidatus Melainabacteria bacterium | reverse complement strand
AAATTTAAACTGTCACGACCGGCAAAAAGGGTTGACGCCAGACAAGCGGAGCTCGGGATGCCTTATTTGGCGGGCATTTTGAGCGGCCCTCAGGGACTATTGTTGAGCAAACTCTATTATTCTTGGATTAGACGCGTTAAGAGCACAACCTTCAGACTTATGACCCAAAGGTCGTAAGTTCAAATCCGTCCCCTGCAACCAGTATTTGGTCAGAGAAGATCCTGCGGCAAGCCGTGGCACAGATGGTTGCGGTTAAACGTTTGACGTGATGTGGTCGAATGTCTGCTGTGCCGCCCAGGTTCAGCGGACATATCCTGCGTTCACTAAACACCAAATCAAGTCAGGGGTTCATTGCTTGCCTTAATCCCAGTCTTCCCAGAGTGTGCCACTGCCGGCAGTGGCACGTTGGAGCTTGCCTGCCACTGATGGCTGCTTGGCGAGGTAGACGTACACAACAACTTACCAGCTGCCAGAGTCTTGCAGAGGGAAATCGTCGGGTCTGTTGTTTTGAATGGAGCGGGTAGCGGGAATCGAACCCGCGTGTGCAGCTTGGAAGGCTGCCGTTCTACCATTGAACTACACCCGCAGCATGTCTGATCTTACCACAGGCTTCCTTTGACCGAGCCGCTCTTCTCTTGCCGCTCTTTTGCTGCCGATGGCTCAGGCAGTTTCAAGGTGCTTACAGTTTGGGTTTTCTTCATTAAACACTTTTGATGTCTCAGCACATGGATTGATACTTTGCAGGTGGGTATCAGAGGTGGTACTTTACGGTTAAGGCTTGCAATTGTTTCCCGGCCTGTCGCCTGGGCGGTCAAGCTTGTATCAATACAGGAAACCACCGCAATGTCGACTTTCATTGAGCGACTGGCACGAATGGCTGAATCCAGAAAGACCGCGGTGGAAAGTGACAATCCTTCTGTACCCAGGCGGCTTGTGCCGGCGCATATCGAACGCTTGAAGGCATATCAACCCGGGCGGCCGGCAGATCAGCTCAAGCAGGAACTCGGCATCGAGCACTTTATTAATCTGGCATCCAACGAAAATGCGCTCGGACCGCCTGCAAGCGCCGAGGCGGCCATCCAGGCGGCTATGAAAGAGATGAACCGCTACCCTGAGATGGGCGGCATCAAGCTGCGTGAGGCTCTGGCACAGACATACAAGGTGAAAGTCGGTAATGTGGCCATTGGCAGCGGCTCAGAGAGCATCATGGCCAACATTATCCGGGCTTTCTTGCACGGTGACGACGAGGTGGTTACCTCGGAGGGCACTTTTATCGGCTTTTATGTGCTGGTCAATTCCCAGGGTGTCAAACTGAAGCTTGTCCCTTTGAAGAATTACCAGTTCGATCTTGAGGGCATTGCGGATGCGATTTCTGAGAAGACCAAGATCGTCTATCTCTGTAATCCGAACAATCCCACCGGTACAGTGTTTTCGCGCGCCGATTTCGAAGTGTTCATCAGGCGAATTCCCGAACATGTCCTGGTTATTCTCGATGAGGCTTATTTCGAATTTGCCATGGGAGTGGCCGATTTTCCGGACTCGATGACCTATCGCTATGACAATGTCCTGACCCTGCGCACCTTCTCAAAGGCATACGGGCTGGCAGGTAATCGTCTCGGGTACGGGCTCGGGCATGATTATCTCATCGGCTTTGTCAACAAGGTGAAACTCCCCTTCGAGCCGAACAATCTGGCACAGGCCGCCGGGATAGCTGCTCTGAACGATACCGATTTCCTGCGCCGGGCGCTGGCGAACAATGATGCTGGCATGAAGATGCTCACTGAAGAATTCGAGCGCCTGGGATTATGCTACGTCAAATCCCACGGCAATTTCGTCATGTTGCCATTTCCGTCGCAACAGACCGTGACTGCTTTGCATGAGGGGCTCTTGCGTCAGGGTATTGCCGTGCGCCCACTTCATGCTTTCGGATTGCCCAATTGCCTGCGCATCACGGTCGGCTTGCCCGATGAGAATGAAGCTTTCATCAGAGCCTTTAGCAAAGTGCTGAGCTAGGTCCTTTCCTTGCCAGGAGCTTCATCGTGCGTGGTGCGAAAGACTCCAGGGCGAACCAGCGTCGCTCAAAGCTGCATCGACGAACGGGACCATGCCAAGGATGGAAAACAGCACTGCTACCGCTGTTGATGACCACTTTCTGATTTTCTTCTTTGTTTGTCTCGACATACTCGTGGGCTCCATTTAAAGTTTCTGTGAGTGCCGGCTTGTTCTGCCGCTGCCCTTCCAATATTCTCGCCTGACTGCTGAGCCCGCACATCCCCGGACGGCAGGAGAACTAGATGATCTGTCGGGGTGATGTCTCCATCGCTGTCGGGAGTGATCTTCATCACCCGTGAGCGTGAGATGCGCCCGTCTTTTTGCCTGGCGTGCCTTTGGGTTGGCGGACCCTGATGGGGCAGCACAGTCCCTAAGCAATCATGTTGCCCTGGGCACTGTGGTCAAGGAAGGCTGCCGGAAGCGACTCCGGCTCATATCCCCTTTGTTGGGAATCGAGGATGAGTCGGGCCGTTCGGGACAGAATGGCGCTGCCGATGTGCAGCCCGGACTCGTCGATATCGAAAGAAGGACTGTGCATGCATCTTCTGCTTGCAGGGATCTCACCGCCGAGCAAGAGCAGCGCTCCGGGGATGCGGATGCTGTATGCAGAGAAGTCCTCGGTCCAACTCTTACGTTTAACTGCCAAGACATTGGCTTGCCCGAGCAGGTCGACGGCTGCTTGATGCATTGCTGAGGTGACCGGTAAGTGATCGGGCAGGGGAGTGGACGCCGGGCTGTAAGCGATCTGGTAGTCTCCGCCTGTCTCTTTTACCCACCTACAGGCATCTTCCAGCTCTTTCATTATCTCCCTGCGCATCTGCTTGCTGAAGCTGTGGAAAGTTCCCTTGAGGATTATTTGCTCGGAAACGATGTCGCCGCGGCTGCTTGCAGCCTGGAAAGAGCCGACTGAGATGATAGGGAAGCGGTGTCTTGTACTTATTTTATGTATGGCGCTGACGATTTGTGCGCCCCAGAGCACTGGATTGTCAGTGCCTTCTCTGGACAGTCCCCTGTAGTCCTTCCCCTGGACCGTGATCTTGAAAGCGGCGGCAGGCGGCATGACAGGCTCTTGCACTATTGCCACTTTGCCTGCCGGAAGCGTTGTGTCCATGTGGCAGCTGATGATGGCAGTGACATCATCAAGAGCCCCGTCTTCAATCATTCTGTAAGTTCCTGTCTTTCCCGCGCTGTCGGAAGATTCCTCCGCTGCCGGTTGCATGAGCATACGTACCCGTCCAGGTGCGGTCATGCCGGAAAGGAGGCTGGCTGCTCCCAGCACGCAGGCCATGTTGGCGTCGTGCCCGCAGGCATGCATCACCCCCTGGTTCCTCGATGAGTATGGCACCCTGTTCAGCTCGGTGAGAGGCAGGGCATCCATCTCGGCCCGTATGGCTATGACCTTTCCTGTACCGGTATCGCCGATGACACCAGTGCCTCCGACATTCCTTCTAACGTTAAATCCGAGGTCGCAGAGCTTCTCCGCCACCAGCCTGGCTGTGTCGCGCTCCTGAAAGCTGAGTTCGGGATAGCTGTGCAGGTGGCGGCGGAGAGCTACAAGTTCCCCTTGCAGTTGAAAGGACCGGTTCAGGAGGTTGTATTTGGGTGTCATCGGTGCTCCGGGACTGTGGGACTTGCGGGAATCTGCTTACCATTGAAGAGGTGGTATCACCAGCTGACCCTCGTCTTCGAAGGACTGCCGCCTGTTTTCGGGTATTGAGCGCATCGCTGGTCCTTTCCTGGACTGTGAGTTGAACCACGGTGGCACGATGCCATCGCCGCGACGCTGACGTCCTCCATTCTCACTGGCGAGGAACGGGCGCGATGTGCGCGGGGCTATCTCATCTTGTCTGGAATGGTCATTGCCTGGCTGGCTCTCAAAGCCCTCATCTAGCCCTGACCCATCGATTCCGTGGTCAAATTCGTTGCCCAGTCCCGGAGAGCCGTTGGGTCCAGGCATGTTCTTGAAGCCTTGCTGGTCCATTTGAGGGTTGTAGCCAGGAGCGTTCCTGAAGCCTTGCTGGTCCATTGGCAGGTTGTAGCCAGGAGCGTTCCTGAAGCCTTGCTGGTCCATTTGAGGATTGTAGCCAGGAGCGTTCTTGAAGCCTTGCTGGTCCATTTGAGGATTGTAGCCAGGAGCGTTCCTGAAGCCT
>JAHFBI010000386.1 GCA_023250095.1 Candidatus Melainabacteria bacterium | reverse complement strand
GCGGCAACAAAGTCGAGATTGGTTCGACGAAGCAGCAGATCAAAGTAGAAATTTGTAGCAATTGCCACCCTTATTACACGGGACAACAGAAGATTGTTGACACAGAAGGGCGTGTGGACCGCTTTGTCAAGCGCTACAAGCTGGAAAAGTCCGGTAAGTCCAGCTAACGCGTGAATTCGCTGTTAAAGCCACTATCGGCGCGTGACAGGCTAATCCTGGCGGTCGATACACCAACGGCAGATGAGGCTCGTCGCATGATCGACGAGCTTCGTGAGCATGTCGGGGTCTTTAAAATTGGCTTCGAGCTCTTCCTTAATACAGGGCCCTCGGTATTAGAAATTTTTCAAGAAGAAGGGCTGAAGGTCTTCTTCGACGGGAAATTTCTTGATATTCCTAACACTGTAGCTAGGGCTTGTGAATCTATAGCCCGGCGCGGGGTAGACATGTTTACTGTGCACGCATCCGGTGGGCGCAAGATGCTTGAGGCAGCATCGGCCGCCGTGCGTCAGGAGTCTCAGTCCAGTAGGCGCGCACCGGCACTTATTCTTGGTGTCACTGTTCTGACGAGCCTGAGTGAAGCTGTCCTGGTTGATGAGTTGAACTGCAGGCTCAGCCTGTCTGAACAAGTCGTGAGCCTGGCGATGCTTTGCCGTGACAGCGGTGTGACGGGAATTGTGGCATCAGCTGCCGAGGTACCTGTTCTCAGGCAGGCGCTTGGGCAATCCATGGTCCTGGTCACACCGGGGGTTCGCCCCGCCTGGTCAGAGGCAAACGATCAAAGCCGGGTAGTCACACCCTTGCAGGCACTGCGCAGCGGTTCGGACTATCTCGTGATCGGGCGGCCGATCACGCAGGCTGTCGATCGTCGTGAAGCTGCTCGTCGGATAGTGTCAGAAATGGAAGAGGTCTGATGTCCCGGTTTTATTAAATCGGGTGCGGAGCGCTGCAGGAGCGGCTTTCAGCTCATGTCCGAAAAATGCGCAAAATTCTGACATCAGCGGAAATCCTTGTCAGAGCTCCTTTTGCCCGATCTTTTTTTGTTGTTCCTTTTGGTCCGGATCTGCCTGCTTGTTCCGCCCGATTGGCCCCTGGTGCAAATCAGCTCTGGCAGGGCACAGGGCGGCGCCCGGACAATCAAACCTCAGGCTTGTTGGCTGCTGGCTCCGGCGGACCGGCTGGTTGTTTTTCCGGCATGTCCTTGCCGTCTTTTTTCTGCCCGACCGAGCAGATTCGACTAGCTCAAGTCTCGATCCCTAGCTTTGGCAGAATCCAGAATTTTAGCGCCAGGCATATACCTAGTGCTGTTAGAAATATATATCCTTCCGTGGTCATCCTGTCTCCTTTTCTCTCAACTAGCTAACTATTGCCGCGGCGCCGATGCTTTGCCACCACCAAATCAGACTGCTTCCGTAGACGCCTGTGGCGGTATGCCATCGTCTGGCGTGAAGGGGGGCATATGAGCGCTTGCTTTTCGGTCTTCTTCTCTGGGCGCCGCTCCGGCGGGAAGGCTCTCTTTCTCACGTTCTCTTTCCGGCTGTCCGCCCGTTTCTTTAGCGATATCGCCTGCGGTGTCAGATTTCGGGCGGTTTCCAGTGCCGAAAAGCGCCAGGAATGCTTGCAGAGGGCTATCGGTTCGGGGAGACGACGTGCCCTGTCCGAAGAAATAAGATAGAGCATCGGATAGCTCGTCTGCTGTATTGTAGCGAACCAGCATGCCGCGGTTGGCGGCAGAGATGGAGCCGGTTTCCTCGGAAACGACAATACACAACCCATCATATATTTCGGACAATCCGATGGCGGCGCGATGGCGTGTGCCGTATCGATAGCTGAGCTTCGGATTATCCGAGACTGGCAATATGACACCGGCTGCAACTATCTTGTTCAGGCGAATAATCACGGCTCCATCGTGTAAAGGCGATTTTTGCGTGAAGATGCTAAGGATTAGATTGGCGGAAACATCGGCATTGATTGGTGTACCTGGACTGAGGTAGTCGCGGGAGCCTTCCGGCGGCTCAATGACGATCAAGGCACCGGTGCGTTCTCTGGAAAGTTCTCGCACGGCGTTGATAATTTCTGCGATCAACTGGATCGCTCGATCTCTCTGGCTGTCGGCAAGTGAGAGATCGACCCGAAAGGCGTTACGTCCCAGATATCCCAGTCCCCGGCGCAGTTCAGGCTGAAAGATGATAAGCAGAGACAGAAGAGCTGCCGGAATCAGTTGCTGCAGAATAGAAGTGATGAGAGTCAATCCCAGGAGCCAGGAGGCGATCCAGAGGCTGGTCAGCACCATCAGTCCCTTGACCAGGCGCTCTGCTTGCGTTCCGCGAATGCGGCCCCAGGTCCAGATGATGGCGTAGCCTATTATGATGAGCTGGAGGGCGACTTTTGACGCATTAAGCCAGTCTACGGCGCTTGCCGTTCCACAAAATGTATGGATCTTCAGCCAGAGTGAATCCAAAATTCACCTCAAAAGTCTCTCTGGAACCCGGTCCTGTCGTAGCAAGTCATCGACGGTTTCTCTCTCGACAATAATTTCTGCTTTGCCTGCAGATAAAAGAATGCAGGCTGGCCGCCCGGTGCGATTGTAGTTGGACGCCATACTCAAATTGTAAGCGCCAGTGCCGAACACGGCGATGAGATCACCGCTTTCGGCGGAAAGAAAGGCTTCCTTTATGATTATATCGCCTGATTCGCAGTACCTGCCTGCCAGACTCAACGGTGTAAGCGGGGCAGGAGCGTTCATGCGGTTGGCAATGGCAGCTGTGTATCTGGCGTCATATGTGATGGGACGGGGATTGTCAGCCATGCCGCCATCGAGAAAGAGATATGTCAGCCCCGACGGCAGTCTTTTCTTATGCCCGGCGCGGTAAAGCGTGACGCCGGCTGTGCCGGCTATGGAGCGACCGGGCTCGACAAGCAATTTGGGCAAGGGCAGGCATCTTTGCTGGAATGAACTAGTCACGTGTTCGGCAATGCCTTTTGCCCATTCATATATGGGTGTCGGTCTGTCATTATCGTTATAAGCAATTCCAAGTCCGCCGCCAACGTCGATCTGGCTGAGCCGCAGACCGAAAGATGCCTGTAAGTCGACAAAACAGTCTGCCAGTATGTCTATCATCTGCCAGTATGGTTCCATGGCGTGGGACTGGCTGCCGATGTGGCTGTGCAAACCAATAAGCTCGACGGCTGAGTCCAGGGAAATTATCTTGCGGACTACGGGAAAGAGGTCTGTCAGTGCCAGTCCAAACTTGCTTTCCTCGTGCCCAGTCACAATGTGCTGGTGCGTGTCCGGCTCTACCCCTGGTATCAGCCTCAGGAGTATTCTGGCCCGGCGGCCTAGTTGTCTGGCTATGGATGCCACCAGAGACAGCTCCGATTCGCTGTCGACCACTATCTTGACGTTGCCGGCAATGAGCGCCTGGCGAATTTCTCCCTCGGATTTGTTATTGCCGTGCAGATAGATATTCTCGGCAGGGAAAGAAGCTTGGCAGGCCGTATGAAGTTCGCCGCCTGACACGACATCAAGCCCGATCCCGTGTCGCCGCAGCAAATGACACATGGACAGGCAAAGGAAAGCCTTACCAGCATAGAGAACGAGCGAATCAGGATAAGCGCTCAGTCCTTCTTTGTAAGCTGCCACTGCAGCTGTGATTGTTGTTTCGTCCATAACCCACAAGGGGGTGCCGAACTGCTCGGCAAGGTCCACAGTGTCCAGTCCGCCGATAACGAGGTGACCCTTGTCATTAATGGAGGAAGATGAGGGGCGAATCTTGGTATTTGGCGATTCAACTGGCGGCATGTGTTTGATCCCTGCATAACAGAGGGATCGTAACAGGAACAAGGCAAGCCATCCGGAATTGATCCGAAAGTGGGCGAGCCTGCAGGCTCAGGGAATGATGGCGAAGGTTGCCGGCCGCGGGCGGGTTGCTGCCAAGGAGTGGGCTGCTGCCCCCTGTCTGTGCTGAGGTGTTTGGCGGGAGTATACGCTGCTCTGGCAGGTGAGGGCGTCGACGGCCTGTGCCTGTCCCGTGAGCCAGCGCTGACGATCGTCACCCAGTCCGGTCAGGCTGAAGCCGATATTCTGCTGCCCGCCGTTGCCATTGCCGTTGGCAGGAAGTACGCTGGCCAGCACACGGGGGATGCGTGCAGAATTGAGGTAGCGCATGGCTGTCTCGAAAGTCGGCTCGACCCATCCGTCGCATGCAGA
>JAHFBI010000385.1 GCA_023250095.1 Candidatus Melainabacteria bacterium | reverse complement strand
TAACAGGCGCGAGCCAGACCCTAGAGTCAAGGCATAAGCTGACAGATGGGGAACCCCGGCGGAAGTCGCCGTTTCAAGGTTCTGTTCCCAGCTTTTCATGGTCTGGCATGGCAAGCCGTACATCAAATCTATAGCTATATTTTCGAAACCGGTTTGCCTGGCAATCTCAATTGCGCGCAGGGCATCCAGACCTGAATGATCGCGCCCCATTGCCCTGAGTTCGCCCTCATCAAAGGACTCCACCCCCAGAGAAAGGCGGTTGATGCCCAACTCCTGCCAGGCAAGACATTTCTCCCTCGAAATGGATCTAGGCGTGGTCTCAAGAGTCACCTCGGCATCGCTTGTAAGAGCGACAGCATCGCTGAGAGCCCGGTGGATGCCTGAGAGCAAATCCGGGTCGATATATCCGGGAGTGCCCCCTCCATAAAAGACCGAAGAAAGCCTCTCTTGATTGGGCTGAATCGCCAACCGTTCCTTAATTTCTCGCTGAACCACCTGACAGTATTCCTCAGCGAGATGATCAAGTGAGGCGAAAGCAGCAAAATCGCAGAAATCACATTTGTGCGCGCAAAATGGTATATGTATGTACGCGGCTCGGGCCATCGTTTGCTCGCTTTTCAAAAGCCTGGCTTGTCGAGAAGATCAAAATGGTAGCAAATGCTCTCGATTTACATAGCTTACCTGCTTGCACTTCTGGTTGTTGCTCTGCCCTTCGCCCAAGGAGCAGCTCTTGCCCTGAAAGCACCTGCCTCTGAGCAACAGCCAGCGCCAGATTCTGCCGCCGGCAAACTCAAGCCTGCCTCCTCAAGCGTCAGGAAAGGACCTGTTTCCCCTCGCCAGAAATCCGGCGACACCCAAAGCGGTGCCGCCAGCGACTGGCTTGCAGAGCCAGGCAGAGGCGGCACCGCTTCAACAGGCTCTCACATGCCGGACAAGGCAACGCCGCGCCCTGGCGATACTGCCCACAGTGCAGCAGCCGGGCAGGAGACAAGATTGAAACTACTCAGCCTCGATCAACATCCTTGCGACCTGAAATCGCTCGGCGAGCAAGTCGTCATGCTCCGCAGAGAAATTACGGACCACCCGGACAATCCCTTTTTACGATTCAAGATCGGAACTTATCTATATCTGATCGGAGATTTCGAAGGAGCAGCCAGTGAATTGAAAACAGCCATCTCCATCGATCCTCTCGATTCATCTGCACATGCCCAGCTCGGCAAGGTGCTCGAGTTGACAGGAGATCACTCAGAAGCCCTCACCCAATTTCGCACCGCCGTGGGGCTGGCACCGAACCTGGCTGATATCCACTTTCTCTTTGCTGAATCCTTGCTGCATGGCGGCGCGGTCGACGAGGCTATCAATGAATACCGGCGCGCCATCAGCATCACGCCCAATGCCGCATCGCTGTCGGGGCTCTCCGAATGCCTTCTTGCCTCTGCAGATCAGCAAGGTGCCATGAAGGCAGCCAGACAAGCCGTTTCTCTCGATCCCGCCCTGGCGCGAGCCCAGGTAGCACTTACGAATGCTCTTCTCAAGGAAGGGGACCAGCAGTCATCCCTGAGAACAGCACGCCAATCCGCACTCTTGAATCCGTCGCTGCCAGAGAGCCATCTGGCTCTGGGGCGGTGCCTCTTTGCCAGAGGCGATCTTCCCGGCGCAGCCGAAGAATTCAAACAGGCAGTCGCCCTCGACCCGCTCAGTTTCCAGGCCAGGAACGACCTCGGCTATGCCTTCTACAGCAAAGGAGATATACTCGATGCCATCTTTCAGTTCCGCCTGGCTTTGCGCCTGAACCCGCACTTCACCGAAGCCCGCAACAACCTGGAAGTAGCGGTCCACCGACTCTACGGTGAAAATAAACATTAACTATCGATCTGCCTTTCTTCCAAGACTGGCGCGTTTACATAGCTAAGCACTATCTAACCCCGACTAGATCCTGATCTGGATCTATACTGAATGACTACCAAGCAACAATTGCTAACATGATTGCAATTTAAGTCATTCCATGTACAATGTTGCTGTCTATCGTGGGTTGAGTGTTTCCGTCGCAGTCGGTATTTTGAAAGCATCAACTGTGGTGGCTAGAAAATTGGGATCGTTAATGCCCCGCCTTCAGTCAGGCGAATTACTCGGGAAAATTAAAGCATCGGTCTTGGCATCGGCGTTTCTGCTGACCACCATGCCAGCTTTCGCTGCCGAGCCGGTACTGCCAGGCGACAGCAATACTTCCATCAAAACACTCTCGCCGCTTTCATCCGATCCCACCGGCCCCGGGCAATCGCAAGCCAATCCGGGGCTCGTTTATACACCGCCGTCAGCGGAAGCCGCAGGAGATCAAGCACCACCTGTAGTTGCACAGCCTCAGCTAGCCGAGTTGTCGCCGCAGACTCAGGCGACAGGCGCACCCACACAAAGCAGCGCCGAAGAAGCCCAGCCCCTGAGCGAACCGGCAGGCAGCCTCGCCCAGTCCTCTGGCGGATTGGCAGCTCGCCCAGGCGATCCCGCTTACCGGAAATTGCCCACGACAACCGGCTCCGTCCAGATTCGCAAACCTTTTAAGGTCTTTATTTCGCAGCAACTCATTCACAACCTCAGTTTCAGGGATACCCCGGTCAAGGAAGTAATCGCCGAGATTGCTCGCCGCGGAAACCTCAACGTGATAATTGACAAGTCGGTGGTTGGAAAGATTACCGGCGAGCTGCATGACGTCACCTTAAACGAAGCCATGGACAACGTCATTGCCAGTGCCGGGCTGCAGCACCGCGAGCTTGATAACAGCACATCCATCATCGGCACACCGAGCGCTCTTTTCCACCTCGGATTGAATCGCCCCATGGCCAGAGCCTTCAAATTGAGCTATGCCACTGCCTTCGACATTGCCGGTTTACTTACGGCTTCGGTCTTTAATAGAGGTACGCTTCCCGATTTCACAACTCAGGTCCGCAGCCGCACAGTCACCGCCGGCAAAGATGCTCCGACGGCCAAGACTGCCGAAACCGTACAGAAAGAGCAAACTGCAGCCGCCGCCGGCGGGGGAACTCAGCTGACAAAGACCATCAACTCCAATGAATACATCCAGTCCAGCTCCGAGGACATGGAAGCCGGTGAGGAAATCAATAACACCTCACGCCCGGATGCCGCCAGAACAGTGCGCGGCTCGTCGCGCACGCAGGTGACAGAAGGTATCGGCTTTAATGCCGCAGCCACAGATCCTGGCTCGCAATCAATTAGGGCTTTTCAGGAGGTTCTCACTGACTTCACCGTCGAGCAAAACGGCGGCGGAGCCATAGTCATCCCCGATGCCCGTAACCGGCAGGTCATTGTCTGTGGCACGCCCGAAGATATATCCATTGCCGAAGAGTGCATCAAGCTTCTGGACAGGCGTCCTAAACAGATCCATATTCAGGCATCTTTGATCGAGCTCAATAATGCCGGCATCCGGCAACTCGGTGCCAACCTGTCATTGCAAGGCGAAGGGGCCTCGGGTAGCTTGCTCGGCGGCGGCAAGGACGCACCTCTTGTTAACATGTTGCCTGGTTTGGGCGGGCAGTCCTTCAGCGTGGCCCAGTCCCTGGCCGACACTGCCGGAGCCGGTTACACAGCTTCGCAGACAGTGCGCCAGGTAGGCATCCCTTCCCTCCCTCAACTCTTTACCCGCAACGTCGGCACAGCCACTCTTACTTCTAACTTGCGCGACGCCAACGGTCAGAACCCGCCGACATATTTCCCGGCCGTCACTCCGGCCAACAGCAACTCCGGTCAGTTCAACGGCTTCCTCGGCTATTCTCTTCCCCTGAACCCGGCTAACATTGCCGGGGTGGCAGCCACAAACGCAGCCCAGAGCGGCTTAAACTTCCTGACTCTCGGTCGCAGCGCCGGCGGACGGGCAAACATCGCCACCATGCCAGCCGGGCTCAACCTCAACCTCAACCTGGTCTTGCAGACCAACAAAGGCAAGATCCTGGCCAATCCCAGCGTCACAGTCAACGACAACACTGAGTCGCTGATTACACTGGCAAACGAGGTCGTGCACAAAATTACATCTACAGTCAGCCTCGGTGTCGTCAGTGTCAACGTCGAGCTTGTGAAAGCGGGCATCTTTCTCGATGTCTTGCCCCGAGTCACCGAAGACGGCTTCATCATCATGCGCCTGAGACCGCAAGTGTCTTCTCCCCTCGGTGCGCCTCAAGTCTTCGCCCAGGGCAACGTCGTCGTGACGCTCCTCAACATAC